>JAFVOP010000121.1 GCA_017505745.1 Clostridia bacterium | reverse complement strand
GGTGGAGGGGTTAGGAGGAGGGTTTATTCACGGAAGAGCGAACCCCTCCGCCTCGTACCTCGGCACCTCCCCTTAACAGGAGAGGCAAATAAGAGGTGAGCTTTTTGAGGTCTTTCGGTAATTTTTTTGTTTGGATTAAGAAAGTAAGGAAATAAAAAGTTGATAATCTATCAGCCTCCCCTGCCAAGGGGAGGGGGACCACGGAGTGGTGGAGGGGTTCTCCAAGACAAACATACCCTCTGGGGTTAATAAATATTGTTAATTATCTTCCAAATTGCAAGCAATCTTTTCTTGAACCAAAGCATCAATCGATTCGCAGACAAGCGCAAAATGGCGATCAATACTTTCATTCTTGATTCTCAAAACTTGTATCCCCAATGATTCTAAATAGTCGGTTCGTTCATGATCATGAATCTTTTGGTCGGCTCTTGAATGCCCGCTACCATCCAGCTCAACTACCAACTTCGCTTTGGAACAGTAAAAATCAACGATGTAGTTTCCAATTGCACGTTGACGATAAAAGTGAATGGGGTAGTCACGCAAAAAATCATACCACAATTTGCGTTCCCATACCGTCATGTTTTTTCGAAACGTTCGTGCAAGCTTAACACTTGTAAGAGTGTATTTTTTCATGATTCGAGAGACGTTGTGTTTACTCCGCCTTGCCCTCGTCGTTTTCCGTAGCTTCGTCGGTGTTTTCCGCTTCGGACTCTGCTTTGGCCTTCTCGGCGCGCAGCGCTTCCAGCTCGGCCATCAGATCATCCACGTTTTGCTGCTTGTTCTGCTCGTAGAAGCGGCGGCGGATAATGTCGTAGCCAACCAAAAGCACCAGAGGAATAAACACGCACAAAATCAGTCCCACAGGCGTTTGCATAAACATGGCCACGTGACCTGCCGCAGGGATCCGCATTTGGTATTCGCCAATCAGGTTCTCTCCGGGAACCGGCTTTTTGTCCTCGGTGTTGTTGTTGTCACCCTTGGTGATAAACGAGCGGGTGCCGTCCTCGTTTTCTATAATGTCAATCACGCGGTGGGTAACCACGGCGCCGGTGGAGCTTGCAGGGTCGTAAAACGAAATGATGTCACCCTTTTCCACGTCGTCGGCTTCAATGTCAAAGCAAACGATCATATCACCACTGTAGATCGTATCCGCCATGGAGTCGGTTAATACAATTAACGGAGTCATGCCAAGGAATCCCGGAACCTTATCCTTATGGATATAGCTTTCTACGATCATCGTAACGTTGATGATCAGCATGGGGATCAGGATCACACAAAGCACAATTCCGATTACGGTAAATACCTTATCGCGCTTGCCGGCTCTGCCGTTGGTTGTGGGTTTCATGGTTACGTCTCCTTTACGTTCGGGCTGGATCGCCCTGAAAGATGATATGACAAATTGCGGAAACTTCTTCCTTTTCAAAAAGAAATTCCCGGTCGCATTTGTCTTTTTTTGGGGGCAAAAAGTGAACATACACAAATTTGCACCTCACTTTTCGTCATATTTAACAAAAGTGGAGGCTTGAACTATGTATAGAATCACTAATTTAACAACATTATATCACACTCCATTCAAAAAAGCAACCCTTTTTTGATTTTTTGTGAATATTTTTTGAAAAAATCATCCTTATATATATGATAACGCAAACAAACGCGCGGGAGACAAAAAAGCGGCGCGTGAGCAACTGCCCACGCGCCGCGCGGAGGATCCGTCAGGATTCTTCCTTGCCGTCTACAAAACGCTCCAGATACTCCTCGGCGGAAATGAGGATGGTACGCGCCTTTGCGCCGTCGGGCGCCGAAACGATGCCCTCGGATTGCATGCGGTCGATCAGCTTTGCGGCGCGGCTGTAGCCAACCTCCAGCTTTCGCTGAAGCAGGGAGGTGGAAATGCGCTTTTCCTCAATCGCCACGCGAACCGCGTCGGCGTATTTGGGATCGTCGCCCTTGTCGTCGCTGCCGCCCGGAAGCGGATCGTCGTTTTTGTTTTTGTTTCCGCACTGTGCGGCAAGCTCCTTGAGCTTGGAGATAAACTTTTCGTCATACTGCGCGGTTCCGTTGGTGGCGCGGATGAATTCGCAGATCTTTTCCACTTCCTTATCATCCACAAACGCGCCCTGCACACGCGTATCGCGCATTGCGCCAATCGGCACAAAGAGCATGTCGCCGCGTCCCACCAGCGCCTCGGCGCCGCCGTGGTCAAGAATCACGCGCGAGTCGATCTGAGATTTTACCGCAAATGCGATCGAGGAGGGCACGTTTGCCTTGATCAGACCCGTAACCACATCCGCCGACGGACGCTGGGTACCAATGATCAGGTGCATACCTGCGGCACGCGCCTTTTGCGCAATGCGGCAGATGGCGGTTTCCACCTCGTTTTTGGCGGTCATCATCAGGTCAGCCAGCTCGTCGATGATGATCACGATGTTCGGCAGATCGGGCATATCGGGATCGTCCTTGGTCAGATCGTTGTAGCCCTGGAGATTGCGCGCGCCCACGCTTTCAAAGAGCTCAAAGCGGCGCTCCATCTCTTCCACCGCTGCCTGCAGCGCGCCGGCAGCATCCTTGGGCTGTGTAACCACGGGAGCCATCAGGTGAGGAATGTTCTTGTAAATGCCAAATTCCACCTTTTTGGGGTCAATCAGAATCAAACGGACCTCATCGGGGCGAACCTTGTAAAGCAAGCTGGTAATGATGCAGTTGATACATACCGATTTACCGCTACCCGTGGTACCCGCGATCAGAAGGTGAGGCATTTTTGCAATATCAAAGATCAGCGGAGCGCCCGCAATATCGGCGCCCAGACAAGCGGTAAGCTTGCTCTTGGATTCGGTAAAGGCCTTGGATTCGATCAGGTCGCGCAGGTAAATGGTGCTGCGGGTCTTGTTGGGAACCTCAATCCCCACGGCGTTGGTGCCGGGGATCGGGGCCTCAATACGAACGCCACCCGACGAGCGCAGCGCCAGCGCGATATCGTCGGCCAGATTGGTGACGGTACGTACGCGCACACCGGCCGCCAGGACCACCTCGTACCGCGTTACGGTAGGACCGCAGGAGTAGTTGATCTCCTGCACCTTTACATGGAAGCTGGCAAGCGTATCGGAAAGCTGATCCATGCTGGCGCGGATCTCTGCGCGGTTCTCCTCGGTCATCGGTTCACCCGGATGCAGATAGGAGATTGGAGGAAAGATATACTTTTTGGCCTTTTCGGGAGCCGCCACGGGCGTTTTGTCGCCCTTTTTGGCATTCGCAGCGGGCTTTTTGTCGGCGGCTTTTCGCTCGGTGGACTTAGAGGGGCCAATCGGCGCGTTTTGCGCCTCCAGACGTTCAAATTCCTCGGAGCTGAGACCAAAGTCCTTTTGCTGTGTCTTGTCGGCCTGTCGGAATACCGGCTTGGGAGTGGCGGATGCCTTTACTGCATTCACCGAGCCCGGGCGGATCGGAGCCGCGGCAGGCGCCTTGGCAGTGCCGGCGGCAGACGGAGCGGCCGGCGTCGCGCCGGTGGCAGGCCTTGCCGTGGGAGCTTGCGCAGGCGCGCTTGCGGGACGCTTGCCCGTTAACGGAACCTCCGGAGGGATCGGCGCGTGCTTGCGCGGCGCCTCGGTGGGAGAATCCTGCAGATCGATAAACACGTTCTTCAGATCAAAGTTACGATCCTCCTTGGGAACCCTGCGGGTCTGCTTGCCCTCAGTGCGGGGGAAGATGGGGTCCACGGCGGTGTCGCGATTCTTTGCGGGGTTGGGCGCGGCGGGCTGTTCGGCGTTGGCGGCCTTTGCCGCTTCTGCTTTTTCGGCCTTTTTTGCTTCATTGAGCTTTGTGCCTATGTCACGCGGCACAAAGGGACGGGAACCGTCGTTGGGATCCAGACGCGGCAGCGGCATAGGAGCCAGCTTGTCCGCGGGGGATTTCTTTGCGGCGGGCTTTTCCAAAAATTCCACCGCACCGCCCGTAGGATCGTCGCAGGCATCCTCAAAGGACTGACGGGAGGTGCTCTTGCGGATCTTTTCCTGCATCTTGGCCTTGTTACGCGCTTGCTCGGCCTCTTGCTCGCTGGCACTCGGCACCTTGCATGCGGCGCGCTCCCGACGGCCGGCGCGGAGCTGATCCCAAAGATTTTGAGGTGTCAGCCCCAACACGTAAAAGAGAAGCAGCGCCAACACGCAGATCCCCACAATTACCGTGCCTGTAATATTGAGATGCGAATACAGAAAATAACCAAGCTTTCCGCCCAACACGCCGCCACCGGTCATTTCTGCGCCGTAGTACATCAGCTCAGCCGCGCTCAGGTTCTGGCGGTCGATCGGGATCGCAATCACGAGAACGGCCGCATGAATCACCGCGCCGAGCAGGATCGGAAAGAGTAGGGATGCCACGATTTTGGAGATCGCTACGCGACGGTCGATGTAACGCTTCCAGAAAAACGCGAGCAGAAGCATCAGCATCGGCAGCACGAACACGGCGGGACCAAAGAGCCCGAACAGCACGTAGCAGACGTAATATCCAACCGTGCCCATCCAATGTGTCGAGGGATTGTCCTTGAGCACGTTTCCGGGGTTGCAGAGCAGATTCAGGATCAGGGAGACTCCGATAAAGATCGCCAGAACCAGCAATACATACGGAATCACCTTATGCGCGGGTCGCGCGGAGCGAGGCTGCATTTCTTCCTCGACCTTGCGCGCTCCAACCTCCGGCTTCGCCTCTTTTTTAGCGGCTGAAAAGGGAACGTCTTTTTTGGGAGAGGCGGTGGTTGCATGCACGGGCTCCTTCTTTTGCGCCTTATCTGCCGCGGTTTCTTTTTTGGAATCGGGAGCGGTGCTCTTCTTTACAGGCGCCGTCTCGGATTTCTTTTCCTCCCTCTGCTTCTCTGCCGTATTCTTTTTCGATTTGGTTTCATTTTTTTTCGGAGCAGGAGCGGTATCCGCGTTTTTCACCGTGTTGTCGGACGGCTTTTTCTCAGGTGCGGCGGGAGGCGCTTTCTTTGCGGGCGCGCCGAATTCCGTCAAAAGACTTTCGCTCCCTTTTGCTTTTTCGGGAGGTGCTTTGGCGGGCATTTTTTTGGTTTCTTTTTCTGCCATATTTCCAAATCCTTTCTGCGGAAAATATACCATCTTATAGTATACCATTTTTAAATCGATTTTTCAAGGCAAAAAAATAAGTTTTTTTCAAAAAAATATGCATTTCTGTTTTGGAATTGAAGAAAAGCCAAACCAATTGAAAAAGCAAAAAGTTAAAAATAAAATTCCAAAAACGGAAAAATATATTTCAAAAACCTCTTGACAAGAGAAAGAAGACGCGTTATAATAGAGGCAGTTAAGAAATATCCGCGCAAATATCCGCGGCAAAAAGGAGAAGACGATCGTTATGGCAACAGCAAAAAAGACAAAGGCACCGGTGCCTACCCATCTGGATGAGGCAGGAAAAAAACAGGCACTTGCCACCGCAATGTCGCAGATCGAGCGCGATTTTGGCGCCGGCTCGATCATGAAATTGGGCGAGAACCGCCAGATGGAGGTGCAAGCGATCCACACGGGATCCCTGTCCCTTGATTTTGCGCTGGGTATCGGCGGCGTTCCGCGCGGACGAATCGTAGAGGTGTTTGGTCCCGAGTCCTCGGGTAAAACCACGGTTGCTCTTCACATTCTTGCGGAGGTACAGAAGGAAGGCGGCACGGCGGCATTTATCGATGCTGAGCATGCGCTGGACCCGGTTTATGCCAAGGCTTTGGGCGTCAATATCAACGAATTGCTCGTTTCTCAGCCCGATTGCGGAGAGGACGCGTTGGAGATCTGCGAGGCGCTTGCACGCTCAGGCGCGGTAGATGCTATCGTGGTCGACTCGGTTGCAGCTTTGGTTCCGCGCCAGGAGATCGAGGGCGATATGGGGCAGTCGATGGTAGGTGTGCAGGCAAGAATGATGTCGCAGGCAATGCGCAAGCTCTCGGGTGTCATTTCCAAGAGTAACTGTGTAGTTATTTTCATCAACCAGATCCGTGAAAAGGTGGGTGTGATGTACGGAAATCCCGAAACTACCCCCGGCGGACGCGCGCTGAAATTCTTTGCATCGGTTCGTATTGACGTTCGCAAGACGGAGCAGCTCAAGGACGGAAATAACGTCTACGGCAACCACGTCAAATGCAAGATCGTGAAAAACAAGGTGGCTCCGCCCTTCCGTGTTGCCGAATTTGATATTTTGTACGGAAAGGGAATCTCCAGTGGCGGTGAGATCCTTGATTTTGCAATTGCTTTGGATATTATCAAAAAGAGCGGTTCATGGTTCTCTTACAATGGCGAGCGCATTGGTCAGGGCAAGGAAAAGGTTCGCGCTCTGCTCGAATCGGATCCCGCGCTGATGGCCGAGATCGAGGGAAAGGTGCGCGCAATGAGCGAGCGCGCAAGAGAAACCATGGAGCAGGAATTTGAAGTGGACGATGACGAGGACGATTTTGATCTTCGTCTTTCCGACGGAGCGGAGGAATGATGCCGCATCCCGGGCTTCCGTCCGGGGAGCCGATCACGGTTACGGTCCGTTCGCTTCGCGCTCAGCATGACGGAGCCGAGATACTGGTCGGTGTCGTTTTGGAGAGCGGCGAATACCGGGAACAAAAAAATCTCCCCGTAACGGTGGAGCAGTATTACGAATTAAAGCTTGTGCGCGGGGTGATCAGCGAGGAGCAATACGACCTGCTCGAGGAGGCCTCTACGCTTTGCAGCGCGATCCGATGCGGAGAGAATCTGCTCTCCTATGGCTCCAATTCTGCGCAATTATTGGCGCAAAAGATCACACGGCACGGCTTTCGTCGGGAGGTTGCTCTGCAGGCAGCGCAAACGCTTCGCGAGCGAGGACTGATCAACGAGGAGCAGGATCTTGAGCGGGAAGTGGAAAAATGTCTGCGCAAGCTGTGGGGAAGCAAGCGTATTCAAGCACATCTGTGGAGTCGCGGTTTTGCCGGGGATACCCTGTCACACTTACCGGAGCTGCTTTCCGAGGTGGATTTTGTTGCGGGTTGTGAAGCATTGATCCGCAAGCATTACGGGGATGTGCCAAGTCAGCCCGAAGAGCAAAAGCGCATGATCGCGTCCTTGGCGCGATACGGATACTCCCTGAGTGAGATCCGCGCGGCGATGGAAAAATGTAGGTAATAAGAGTATGCATAGGC
>JAFVOP010000010.1 GCA_017505745.1 Clostridia bacterium | reverse complement strand
TTAATTTCACCCTGTTTTCCATCTTGTCAAACAAAATATCTATACCGAAAATTTTCAACGCAAGCTGTGTTGATACAGCAGGCTCTATATTCATTTTGATCATATAAGGAGCCCGATCAAGTGAAATCCTTTTGGGAATATTCATGAAAACCGTAATATTTTCCATCCATTCGTTTTTGTTATAAAGACATTCAATTTCTTTTATCGGGAGAGCGTGAATATAGTAAACCCCGTCAATTTCCTTGAGTGTAAGCTCTGTGGGGAAACTCATTTGTCCGCGTATATTGGGTGGAGAAATACGCCACTTCTCCCAATCGATTCTGACCACTCTCCCGTTTGGCATTCCCGAAAACGTTTGCCCTGCATATGCGCTTTCTCCGTAATGCAGTGATTGTGCCTCTTGGATTGGGAAAAATCCCCCATCCTTCATATCGCCTATCAAATAACGGTCGCGCGCACCGACAAAAACCCATTTTCTATTGCCGTTGTCCGCGGTTATGGGAAACAGATCAGGGCATTCGTTATCACTTGACAGCGAAAGCTTTTGAACGAGCTCCCAACGAAGAAGATCATCCGATCTGAATATTCCATAAATATCCTCCTCAAGATATAAAGCCATTGCGTAAGCATCCCATTCTTCGCAAAAAACAACCTTGGGGTCTCTGTTTGAACCAACGATATGGGGAACAACCGGCAAATCGCTGTATTTTCGGATTGTTTTAAGAGCGTCCGTTGAATACGCAAGGTATTGACTAAAGGGAGTCGTCGCAGTGTAATACAGCAAAACGGTTGGAATATCGCCTTTCTGCACGCCAAGAAGATTTTTTTGGTCAACGATTGCACATCCCGAGAACATCGCGCCGGTCTTGTCCGGAAAAAGAGCAACGTCGGTTTCTTCCCAATGTAGCATATCCGTGCTTACGGCATGTCCCCAATGCATATTATTCCATTTGTTTTCGCAGGGGTTATATTGGTAGAACATATGATATTTTCCATTAAAATAAATCAGACCGTTCGGATCGTTTATCCAACCGTTTTTAGCAGTAAAATGCACCTGCGGTCTATAAGACTCTTTGTACAATGACGGAATGTCCATGATATCCGATTCGGAAAACGAAATTTCCATTTCCGGATCAATCGAAATGGTAATGGTTTTCCCCATATATTGCGATACATCAATATATGCGTAAAAATTCGGAGAAAAATTATCAAGACGTATATTCAAAGTATATCTCGTCTCTTCGTCGGATGCAATCGTCATTTTTTTGTGTGAAGAAAGGGTATTTACAGGAAAAATCAGATACTTTTTCTCGATTTTAATTTTCACGAACCTACCTCCTAACTTGACAAAACAGTATGCTTGTACTATAATTATACTATATAGGAATCATTTAAGCAACAGAAAATATAAAGCGAGAAGGAAAAAATGTGATATGATTTATACTATGAATCCTACCAATCAATATGCCACGTTAGAACGGGACTCGGAGCAACATTTTTTAGAGCTTGCATCTTGCGCGAAGCATCATTTTTGTGAAAATCATATTTGGAAAATCCTTCCGTCGGATCAGTATACTCTTATTTGCATATTATCCGGAAGCATACGCATCCAAGACTTTGATAGAGAAATCGTTAGGAACGATACGTTATTATGCCTCAATTTTTCACGTTTGAATTTGGAAATTGAACGCAATACCGAGTTTATTAAAATCACTTTTCGGGCATCTCCAATCGCACCTATTCTTAACTGCAGGCAAGGAGGGACGCCACTTGTCGTATCGGGAAACTTTCCCCAAATAAAAAAACTCTATCAAATGAACAACAATAAAAAAATTGTTGTTGGTGTGAAAGAGGCCATATTGCTTGATTTTTTAAATGACTTTAACGAGCATATGAATGCCTCTTCATCAGAGCTTTCGCTATACAAGCGCGCATGTAAATGGGCAGAAACACATTCAGATGCTGCGATTTCTGCACAAGATGTTGCCATCGCATTGAATTGCTCGCGTGCTCATTTGAATCGAGTTATGAAATTGATTGACGGAGAATGCTTAAGCGAGAAAATTGTTCGATATAGACTTGAAAGAATAAAAAACTTGTGTCTGATCGAAAATATAGCAATATGGGAGATTGCAAACAGATTGGGCTTTTATTCCCCGGAGTTGCTTTGCAAATTTTTTAAATACCATACGGGAATGTCGATAAGTGAATACAAAAGGAGCAAAGCATCTCTTTCTCTGTAATTTTGCTTTCAGGAACTCCGTCTCGGACAGAAGTTCAAATCCATTCGTATCGGGAAATCCCCACGGCTTTGCCTTCCTACCCGACAGGATTCGAACCTGCGGCCTACAGAGTCGGAGTCTGTCGCTCTATCCAGCTGGGCTACGGGTAGGTATGTTTGGCTTCATGCCCTGTAAGTATACCACATTTTTTTCGCAAATGCAAGTCTTTTTTGACGAAAAAAAGATCGTTCCCTTCTATTTTTCAAAAAAGTCTATCCCTTGCGCGGGATAGACTTTTTATTGTATCACGAAAACCCCGCCATAGTGGCGGGGTTCCAGGTAGGCTATGCCGATGCGGAGAAAACAGATAAAAGAGAAGGGTAGAATGTGTTTGAGAGAAAGGCTCCCTCCGGGAGGGAGTCTTAGGCTGTGGTGGTGATAACCGTTCGTAGCCACGTTTGCTATGCTTGCCAAAGCACAATCCCTCTTAATCAATTCCTGTTTGATTTTATCAATACCGCCTCCATTGAAATCAACTGTCGTTTGTGATATACTATATACAACGAAAGCTGCTTTCGAATGTCTCAAAGGAGAAAACTTATGAGTATTGAGATGATAGGAAAACAAATTGCATCTTTGCGTAAGGAAAAAGGAATCAAACAAGAAGAACTTGCGAAATACGTTGGTGTAAGCACGCAGGCTGTTTCCAAGTGGGAAAACGGTGGTGTTCCTGACATAGAACTATTGCCTAAAATTGCGGATTTCTTTTCTGTTTCGGTAGATTCTTTGTTTGGACGAAATATTACAGATTACAGTGATCTTCGGTCGGCGTTGATTAAACAAATATGCAATACTCCACGTGATGAACGCTTCAAACTTGTTTTCAATTATTGCTGGGATATGGAAAGGGCACTTATGCCCCATGGAGACGGGATAGAAAAATGCAGTATTGAAGATTATGAAACAGGAATCGGTGCAGATGCGCAACACTATTCTTCAATAATGCAAAACGATGGGTTTACTCGAATGGGAATTGCCAATCGTTCGCAATATTTTTTGATAGTTCCCGACCCCAAAAGCACGGAAAATGCATACTTTCATGGAATTGATTATCCCGCTTTTTTTAAAGATATTTCAGATGACGATTTTTGGAATGCTTGTGTTTATCTGAATAAGCGTGATTGCAAAAAGGCATTTACAACTGCATTGTTTATAAGCAAATTAGGGATCCATGCTGAAAAGGCAGGAGAGATATTAAGCAAACTAAAAAAATACAAAATGGTATACTCAACACAAATTGAAATGGATGATGAGATACAAACGGTGTATCATTTTAGCCCAACTCCCTCATTTATCGCTTTGCTGATTTTCGCACAAGAGATTATTGAAAAACCTGAAATATTTGCATACTATTGCGGCGGTAGAGAAAGACCTTATCTTTAATAACTGTGTGCGGTGGATTTCTGTGGATACATTTCTGTATTTGTTGTCTTTAATTAACTCAGTGCTTGTCAAGAAAAAGGATAGAGATTGCACTTTGCTTTCTCTATCCTTTTTCCGGTAGGTAACGTATTTTATTAAATTTCAAAAACTGTCCTTAATAACACGCGCCTTATGCGGGTGGATTTTTATTCCTCCGCGCAAAAATATGCCGCGGAGAGCGCCAACAGGTCGTAGTTGTCAAACCAGATCGCCTCAAACTTATCAAGATCCAGCGGACAAAGTCCCTTGCCCGTTTCCACCGTAACCGCGATCAGATCGCGCTCCAGGGCGCACCAATCGCTATACGACGCATCGTTGTTTTGCTCGCGGATCAACTCGTAGCCGCTCCGATCCCCAATCACGTCGGTAAACGCGTAGGTCTGCGCGCGCAACGGATCCTCCTGCCCGCAGTCCCAATACAAAACCTCGCCCTGCGAGTGGATGCAAAGCACCGCCACTACCCCCGAAAGGCTGTCGGTCAGCGCCGCCAGCGCCCGGGTCTCGGGCTCGGACATCGGCTCGGGACCCTTATAATTTTTGTGGCAGGGCTCGGGCTCGCCCATGCGGTAATTCTCCCACAGGGCGTCAAAATTGCGGTTGAGATCCACGCCGTTGGCGTTCGCCTTCCAATACTTGAGGTACTCGTTGATATCGGTCTGCGAGGTATAGCCCTTTCGGAAATCCTCCTCATAGACCGCCTGCACGGTGGCGCGCTGATCGGGATCGGTCAGCGACCCGATGCCAGCCTGGGAGAGCATGATGCCGTCGGGGTTGGACATGGGGATCATATACAGGCAACAATCGGCAAACAGGTCGGCGTAAGCCATCCCTTGGTAATCCCCGTTTTCGTAATGCGCGAGCAAAAACTCCATCTGCTTCATCACGAGCAGGGGGGTGAGGTATTCTCTGCCGTGGATGCCCGCGCTGACCAGCAGCTTCTGCGCGGCGTTGGGATTTCCCAGTGTGGCCACGTAAAGCTCGCGCCCTGCCACCGATTTACCGAATGAGCGGTAGGAAAAGAGCTTTGGATAGCGCGCGGCGAGGATGGCAAGGTCCTCTTCCATCTCGGCATACGAATATTCGCGTTTGCTAATATCCACCGTAGCGTTTCCGGCGTCCGCAAAAAAGGCATGTGCGGCAGTGGTTGCGTCCAACCACTCGGGAGGTGGCTCGGTCTCCTCGGTGCTCTCGTCGGTGATCGGTTGTGTATCGGTTGTCTCGCCCGTACTCTCGGTCTCGAGCGGCTCCAAGTGAATACAAGACGCGCTCGTCAGCATCAGGATCAGCACCAAGAAAATTGCGCAAATTCGCTTCATGCGCGTCCTCCTTTTTTTGTTTTTGGGTTTTTGTTGCGGGGGCCCCTTCTTGGAAAGAAGTGGCCCCCGCACCCCCACCAAGAACTTTCCAAACTTGGTTCTCGCAGAATCGGTTTCATTCATGCGCCTTGGGGTTTATGCTCTGTTTCCGTAACGGAACATCACGTCCGCAAAGAACGGTAACCGCCGCGAGGGGCTACGAGAACGTTTCAAACTTGGTTACAGAGCAATTTTTTGCAAACCTGCGGCAGGAGCTTGGAACCGAACAGGCGTTTTTACAGCAGTGCTTCCAGCTCGCAAAGCGCGCGGTCGAACTCTTCCATGGCCGCCGCCACGGTATCGGGCTTGGTAAGATCCACGCCCGCGATCTTCAATTCCTCCAACGGATAATCCGAGCCACCGGAGGAAAGGAACTTGAGATAATCCTCGGCGCCGTTTTCCTCCAGGATCTTCTTTGCGATCGAGACTGCCGAGCAAAATCCGGTGGCGTACTGGTACACGTAGAATGCATTGTAGAAGTGCGGGATGCGCGCCCATTCGATGTCCTGCAGCTCGTTGACCGTTGCACCCGCGTAGTACAGCTCGTTGAGCTTGCGGTAAACCCCGCAAAGCACCTCGGCCGTCAGCGGCGTGCCGTTCATTTCCAGGTCGTGCGCCTCGCGCTCAAACTCCGCGAACAGCGTCTGGCGGAACACGGTGGTGCGGAAGCCCTCGAGGAAATGGTTGAGAATATACGCGCGTCTGGTGGGGTCGGTCTCGTTGGCGAGCAGGTATCGGGTGAGAAGCACCTCGTTGACCGTAGATGCCACTTCGGCTACAAGGATACGGTAGTCATGGTTGACATAGTCCTGCTTTGCCGACGAGAAATAGGAATGCATGGCATGTCCCAATTCATGCGCCAGGGTAAAGGCATCGTCCAGCGTATCGGTATAGTTGAGCAGCACGTAGGGATGCACGCCGTGCACACCGCAGGAATAGGCGCCCGTGGTCTTGCCCTTGTTTTCGTAGACGTCGATCCAACGCTCCGAAAAGGCGCGGTCGAGCAGCTTTTGGTACTCCTCGCCCAAGGGCAGGGTCGCTTTTTTCACCAATTCCTTGGCGTCCTCATAAGGCACGGTCATATCGATCTCCTTCACCATCGGGCAATAGAGATCGTACATATTCAATTCGTCCAGGCCCAGCACACGGCGGCGCAGATCGAGATAGCGGCGCATGATGGGAAGCCCGCCGTGGATCGCCTCGGTCAGCTGATCATATACGCTGACGGGCACGTTGTTTCCAAACAAAGCCGCCTCACAAGAGGATGCAAAGCCGCGCACGCGCGTTGCGAAATTGTCCTTTTTGACGTTGCCGGCATACAGGGCTGCCAACGTATTGATATACTTCTTGAATTCTCCGAAATAGCCCTCAAAAGAGTCCTTTCGCACGCGCTGATCGGCGCTCTCGCGATACACGCCGAAGTTTCCGTGCGTGAGGGTGACCTCCTCGCCCTGCTCATCGCGGATCTTGGGGAAGGTCATATCCACGCTCTCCAGCATGGTAAAGGCGTTGCCGGCCGTTTCGTTCATATCCGACATCATAGCCAGCAACTGCTCGATCTCGGCGCTCTTGGTGTGTGCGCGCGAGCGCTCGATGTTCGCCAGCGTATGGCGGTAGGTGGCAAGCGCGGGATCGTTCATCATGTCTGCAAGCCGCGCCCCGTCGATCGAAAGGATCTCGGGCTCCAGAAACGCGCCCACGGTGGAGAGCTTGACCAGCAGGGTCATGGCTCTGCCGTTCATGGTCTGGTACACGGGGTCACCGTTGTCCACGTTGAGGCGGAGCATCGAATAGACGTATACCAGCTCGGCCTTCTCTGCCGCCGCATAGTAGATATCCAACCCCTGTTTCATTGCCTCAACCGACTCGCCCAGCGTCCCCTGCACGGGCGCGATCCGCTCGATCGCCGCCTCTGCCTCGCGGTACGCCTCTTCCCAAGCCGCGTCACTTGCAAAAATATCGGTAAAATCCCAGGTAAAGCGGGACTCAACGTCACTTCTCTTTTTCAGTTCCATCATCCATCTTCCTTTCCAAAAAACAAAGATCGATAATAGTTTACCATAAAACCAAGAAAAAGTAAAGAGAAGATTGAAAAAGATAAATGTTTTCGAAAGAAAAAAACATGACAGCGAATTCATCCGGCTGTCATGTTTAGCATGCTAACATGAGAAGGCTCATATCCAATAAATACTATCTCTTTCTTTGACGGTAACATTCAATCACGGCTAACAAAGAAGATATTTCTTGATCATTTAAACCTTCTACCGAAATCGAGGCAGAGCGCGGCATATCCAAAAGGTAATCAGTAGAAACATTAAAAAAACGAGCCAATTCTACGATATATTGCGTAGAAGGCATGGACAATCCCATTTCCCACGCATTCACTCCGGCTCGTGTCAAGCCCAGTTTTCTGGCAAGCTCCGCTTGGGTGAGACCTTTTTGTTCGCGTAGAAGCTTTATTTTATCATAAATCATCTTATCACCATCCTCTTACTATATATTTTATAACATAACAGAAAAATATCATTATCAAAATGATATTTTTACTTGACAAACAGATTTTTTTATGTTATAATACAAAAAAACAAAAAAGGAGACATCTATGAAACACACGAACAAACAATACGCAACATACATCCCTCAATTCAAAGTATCCAGTCTTTTTAAGATTTTTGCAAGTTCCCTTACGCTACTTTCGCTTCTGCTTTTCCTTTTTCTCCCCACGTTTCAACTTTCGCTTGGGAATATTACCTTTACATCCTTCTCGTTCTTTGACCTGTTCAAAAACGTGGTTGACAATTTTTTGAATTCTTCTATTTCTTTGACTGACATGTCCTTTTTCTCAAATTACTTCTATCTGTTTGCAATCGTTTACGGAGCGGTTGCAATTGTTATGATCATAGTGGATATCATAAAGTCCATCAGTCGAATTTTCGACCTCGATTCATATGCTTTGGAAACCTACGATCAAATCAAAAGCCGAATCGATGTAAAGGAAAATAAAAAAAGAAGACCCTTCAATCCGGCGTCTATGCTTTGGGGCACCTTGATTTTCTTTATTATGGGTGCATTTTTCGAAAAAATGATGTCCTCTGTTCTGATTCAAGGAGACATGGAGAGTTCCTCTTCGGCCTTGGCAATTTCCGATATTTTATTTGATTTCCATTGCTATTCCATCCCCATGGTCTGCATTTTGGCCATTGTTTTCATTAGTACGATCGTAGTCAGCTCCTTGAGCGGATCTTACGAAAAAAAGCTCTCGTTGGCCATTATCAAGGAGGACTATGGAATCGAGGAACCCGACGAAGGTCCGACAACAACCGCCAAAAGCCAATCCACGTTTGAACAAATCAAAGAACTCAAAGAATTGTTGGATATGGGTGCCATCACGCAAGAAGAATTCGAACTTCAAAAGCAAAAAATACTTCACCAAAACACTTCTGAACACCCAGAATAATTTCAAAAGAGCTCTCAAACAACTTGCTTGAGAGCTCTTTTTATTTTCTTGCGTAACAAAACCATCGTCGTCCGGCGGTCATTCCTTTCATTTTGGCAAAAAAAGAGGCTTCTGCAACTCCGTGCGGTAATGTTCGGGGCGGTGGGCGTCGATCGAAGAATATCTTCCCTCCGCTCCGATCTCCACGAGATTGCCCGCATGGCAAAAGCCCCATGCGCGCGGCGGGAGATGCGTGACAAGATCGTCAAGATTGCGTACGACGTAAAACCGCTCCCACCGCTTTGCTACCTCTCCCGAAGCACAGCCGTAAAGCACGCGCGGACATCCAAAGCCCACGCCCAGCATACGCTCCCGCAGATCGCGGCGGCGGTACCAGATATACTCGTGGCACAGCACCGCCAGCGCGGCCCCGTGACTGTACCCTACCGTTTGGACGCTTTTCACCGTAGGATCCAGAATGAACGGCTCCACGTAGGGTTTTACACTCTTCCAGACCTTCAAAAAACCGGCGTGACACATCCACGGCGGATCCATTTCGCGGTACGGCACCGCGCCAAAGCGGAGATTGTTCCACCAGTCCTTTCTTCCGTTGCTGTGCTCAAACCACAAAAACAGACCCTCTCCCTCGCGTTCCGCCGCCCAGCTTCCGCCCGCCTCGGTGTGCTGATAGTCCTGCGAAAGGCAACGCTCAAACAATTCCAAAAGCATGCGTCTCCCCCTTTTTTCTTTCAGGATATGCGAGGGTGACGCTTGCCGCGATACAAAAAAGCAACCCCACGCGGGGTTGCTTTTTCAATGTTCTGCCGCTCGCACCGCCTCTACGATGCGTTCCACAGCGGTCTCGATCTCACATGCGGTGCAATCGATGCGAAGATCGGCGTACCGCTCATAAAGCGGCAGGCGTTCGCGGTACACGGAGCAAAGATCGTTTTTGCCCTTGAAAACGATCCCGCGCGTGGTAATGTTGGAAAGACGTCCCTTCAGCTCCTCAAAATCTACGTACAGATAGACCGTAAGGGCGCGCTTCTTCAAATGCTCCATCGCGCGTTCGGAATAAACCACACTGCCTCCCGTGGCGATCACGCTCCCCTGCAGGCTCAAACGGGACACCACATCCTCCTCGATCTGCATAAAGCGTTCAACACCCTCGGTATCAATGGTCTCCTGGAGCAATTTCCCTGTTTGCGCCTGAATGAGCAGATCGGTATCGGTAAATTGCAGGCCGAGCGCCTTGGCAAGCAGAACGCCGAGCGTGCTCTTTCCGGCTCCCGACATCCCGATCAGAACGAGATTCTCATACGTGCGTTTCATAAAACCGACCCGGCACTCCGATCAAAGCTTGGAATATCCGAAGCTGTTTACCAGCGCGTCGATCTTTTTCCCGGCCTTGCAAAGCGGGCAGTCGTGCGCCGCATAGCTGGCATAGCCGTCAAGGTCCTTGGGATCGAAGATCGAATGCACGGGATAGCCGTTGCACTCGTCTACGGTCGCAAAGATCGCGGAAACACCCGAAACGTGTCCGTTGTAGTATTTCACCGCTTCGATGGCCGACGCCGCCGTGTAGCCCGTGGTGACCGACGCCGCAAGGATCAGAACGTGCTTGTTTTCGATCATGGGGGTCAGGTTGTCACGGAACAGCAGCTGGCTGCCCGCGGTATGCTCGGGAGTGACCACGTAAATGGTCTGGTGGGTATTCATGTTGATATACGATCCGTTTTTCAGCTCTCTCGCCAGGCAGGTACCGATCACCTCGGTGCCATCCAGGCAAAGGATCGTATCCACCACGCTGTTCAGGCGATAATAGGAGACCAGCTGCTTTGCCACGGCGGTCGCCTCGGAAAAACGGGTCTTTTGCGTGGTAACGTCAATGTAGTAGTTGATATGGCTGTGCCCCGTTGCGAAATGTCCGGGCGCCACGCGCAAGAACAGGTCTCTGTGCTTGGTAGGGATCTTGTAGGAATTTTCAATTGGCATGGGAATTCTCCTTTCTGTCAATACAGGTCACCATCGGTCGGCACAACGGAATTTCGTATGCCGACCGATGCAAAGTCTCTTATTTTTTGAGCAAAATTGCCTTCTTTGCCGCCTCCGCGATCTTTGCGGGGGTAAGGCCGTACTGTTCCAGCAGTGCGGGAACCGTTCCCGAATGGCCGTAGGTATCGTTCATACCCACGCGCACTACGGGCGCGGGAGCCGTCTCACAAACCACCTCGGTGACAGCCGCGCCGAGACCGCCGATGACGTTGTGCTCCTCTGCGGTTACGAGCGCGCCGGTGTCGGCAACCGCCTTTGCAAGGATCTCACGGTCGATGGGCTTGATGGTGTGAATGTTGATCACACGCGCCGAAATCCCCTCTGCCGCAAGAAGCTCGCGCGCTTCCAGCGCCATGGAAACCATGAGACCGGTTGCCACGATTGTAACGTCGGTGCCGTCGGCCAGCTGCACGCCCTTACCAAGCTCAAACTTGTAATCGGGGGTATCGTTGATCACCGGAACGGCAAATCTGCCAAAGCGGAGATAGAACGGGCCGTTGGTGTTGAGCGCGGCCTCCACAGCGGCCTTTGCCTCTACGGCGTCGCTGGGGTTGACGATGGTCATGCCGGGGATGGTGCGCATCAGCGCGATGTCCTCGTTGCACTGGTGGGTGGCGCCGTCCTCGCCAACGGTGATGCCGGCGTGGGTAGCGCCGATCTTGACGTTGAGATGGGGGTATCCGATCGAGTTGCGAACCTGCTCAAAGGCTCTGCCTGCGGCAAACATTGCGAAGCTGGACGCAAACACGGGCTTGCCCGTGGTGGCAATTCCGGCGGCAACGCTCATCATGTTGCCCTCGGCAATGCCGCAATCGAAGAAGCGATCGGGATATGCCTTTTTGAATTTTACGGTTTTGGTTGCTTCCGCGAGGTCGGCATCCAAAACAACGAAATCATATTTCTCGGCCAGCTCTACCAGAGCCGTGCCGTAGCTTTCACGGGTTGCGATCTTTTCTGCCATTGCTTTGTCCTCCTTACGCCTTCAACTCGGCAAGTGCCTCTGCGCACTGCTCGTCGTTGGGAGCCGAGCCGTGCCAGTTGACCTTGTTTTCCATAAACGATACGCCCTTGCCCTTTACGGTCTTGGCGATGATGGCGGTGGGCTTGCCCTTCACCGTTTTTGCCTCGGCAAACGCCGCCTCGATGGCGTCAAAGTCATGACCGTCGATCGAAATGACGTGGAAGCCGAAGGCCTCGAGCTTTTTATCGTGGGGGGTGGGGTTCATGACCTCGGTCACGGGGCCGTCGATCTGGAGTCCGTTCCAGTCGATCACCACGCAAAGATTGTCCAGTTTATAATGAGCGGCAAACATGCAAGCCTCCCAAACCTGTCCCTCCTCGCTCTCGCCGTCGCCGACAACCGTGTATACGCGGTAGTCCTTGTGATCGATCTTTGCGGCCAAAGCCATGCCTGCGGCCGAGCTGATGCCGAGACCGAGCGAGCCGGCGGACATATCCACACCGGGGGTGAGCGTCATATCGGGGTGGCCTTGCAGACGCGAGCCGATCTTACGAAGCGTAAGCAGCTCCTCCGTGGGGAAAAAGCCGCGCGTTGCCAGCGTTGCATACAGCGCAGGCGCGCAGTGTCCCTTGGAAAGCACGAAGCGGTCGCGATCCTCTTTCTTGGGATCGGCGGGATCAACGTTCATTTCCTCAAAATACAGGTAAGCCATTACGTCCGCGATCGAAAGCGAACCGCCGGGGTGACCGGATTTTGCGGCGTGCGTACCCTCGATGATCCCGATGCGGATCTTACGGGCGGCATCCTGCAAAGCAAGTAATTTGGATTGTTCCATGGAAGCCTCCTAAAAACGATATTGGAATATGGCTTTATTATACACGAAACCCCGGGAAAAGTCAAGACGTTTGCTGTGGATTGAAAGAGCACTTGGAAAAATTTCTTGCTTTGCATGCGCACTTTTCAAGAAATCCTGCAAAAGGCGAAAAAAATTTTTCAAAAAAGTATTGACAAACCAAAAGATATTTGCTATAATATCATAGTCGCAAGACAAGCTGGTATGGCTCAGTCGGTAGAGCACGTCATTGGTAATGACGAGGTCATCAGTTCGATTCTGATTACCAGCTCCAGAAAAAAGCACATCTGCGTTGCAGATGTGCTTTTTTCAACGAAATTTGCCCTTCGGTCAAGTGAAATAGCTTCGCTGTGAAATATTTGCTTCGCAAATGTGAAATGTTCGCTGATGCGAACGTGGGAAAATTTCATTTCACATCGAACAGAGCCGAAGGCGACGTGAGATATTTCACAATTTCCGCAAGGAAATTATTTCACATTCGGCGTAAGCCGAATATTTCACTAAAAAAAATAACAAATAATTTTCAGAAACTTATCTTGTCTTTCCACTTCTTTTCGGCAGAATGGTGTTACCAAACCGAAAGGAAGTTTTTTGTAAATTTTTAGGAAAATCTATTGAAAAGCATACAAAAATGTGCTACAATATGCTTGCGAATCGGGGACGGTACCCATCACAAAAAACAACATTCGCAGAAAAGCAAATCACAACAAAGGGGGCGGCACCCATCGAAAAAAACGTGATCGTTGTGGATGAGCAAGGAAATGAATATGAAGCGACCTACCCGAAACGGGCAAAGGGTCTTGTAAAAAACGGCAGGGCACGCTTCGTAGGGGAAAACAAAATATGCCTTGCGTGTCCTCCGGATAAAACGTTGGAGGAAACCAAAATGGAAGAAAACAAATTAACCGCAAAAGAGATCTTCATACAACTTACTATACTGCAAAAACAGCTCACCGAAAACAGCCAAACTTCATTGCACCGTCTGGGAGATGCGCTATCCACGCTGGAGGGTGAGGAAGGTGACGCGTTGCCGGAGCAGATCGCCGACATTTGCGACGTTTTTAAAACGAGAGAATTGACGCTTTTAAAAATGCTCGAAATGTACGAAAAAATGTATGACGATATCCAGAAGGAAGAAACCCAAAAAGTAAATCTGATCAAAGCAGCCTTTGATAACAATATGTCTTTTATCGAATCCTCGGATATCAATTCGGAAGACAAGTATGCCGCGCTCGGCTACGTGACCGACAAGATCGCAGAGCTTGTAGAAAAAGTCCTGATCAAAGAAGCGCCTTAAAAAGCTTTGGATGAACGCGTGTTCATCCGCCTATTCCAAATCCCCGAGGGTTCGCCCTCGGGGATTTTCGTTTTCCCTCGGTTTTTGCGTTTTCTTTTCCAAAAAACTTGACAAGCCAACGTTTTTGTGTTATACTTATCCTGTTTTTCATAGAAATTAAAAAAACACCGGGAAAAAGAGGAGTAGATCTTATTCTGCCATCAGAGAGCGGGCGGTTGGTGCGAGTCCGTTGGCGTGAGAGGTTGAAGTCGCTTTGGAGTGGTGCGGGGGAAACCGGCCTTTGTGCCGTGAGTAGTTCGCAACGGCATCCGCCGTTATCGGATCAGAGAGTATGCGCAGGCCGAGGTCTGCGTGTAAAATCAGGTGGTACCGCGTGCTTCCACGTCCTGATACGGACGGGGGAGCATTTCTTTTTTTGCCCCCGATTCCAAACGAGCATCCCTTCAGCGAAGATGTTCGCACCAAAAACAATTGGGGAAAGTTTTTGGTAGAGGGGGTGCGGGGGTGCTGAGGCGAGAATAGTGCTGGCATCTTCGGCGACAATCATAATATCGCCCGCGACCTGCTCGCCGCAGTTTCCGCGCAGGGTGATTTTATCGACCACCTCGC
>JAFVOP010000120.1 GCA_017505745.1 Clostridia bacterium | reverse complement strand
CAGGTCAAGGGTTGAGCAGGAGGTAACAGAACATGAAAAAAGTTACACTTACAAAAAGTCTGATCGGCGCTAAGCCCAATCAGAAGGCAACTGCAAAGTCTCTTGGACTGAACAGAGTCGGTGACAGCATCGTTCACGCAGATGATGCAGTACTCGCCGGCAAGGTGAGAGTCCTTGCACATCTGGTTACGGTTGAAACCGTAGAAAACGCATAAGGAGGTATTTGCAGATGAAACTCCATGAATTGAGTCCCGCACAAGGCTCCGCAAAGGACGCTTGGCGCAAGGGAAGAGGCCCCGGTTCCGGCAACGGTAAGACCGCAGGTAAGGGCCACAAGGGACAGAATGCTCGCTCCGGCGGCGGTGTAAGACCCGGCTTTGAGGGCGGCCAGTTCCCGATTTACAGACAGCATCCCAAGAGAGGCTTCCACAACTACTTTGCAAAGAACTATGCCATTGTAAACATTGAGGATCTCAACCGTTTCGTGGACGGAACCGTGGTTGATCTGGATGTGCTTCTCGCAACCAAGATCGTTCGCAAGCCCATGGATGGACTGAAGGTCCTCGGCAATGGCGAACTGACCAAAAAACTTACAGTCAAGGCTGCCGTTTTCTCGGCAACTGCTAAGGAAAAGATTGAGGCAGCAGGCGGTAAGGTTGAGGAGGTATAAGGATGTTTCAAACGTTTAAAAACGCGTGGAAAGTCCCCGAGCTGAAAAAGAAGCTCCTCTTCACTCTGGCAATTATTCTGCTTTACCGCATCGGTGCTAACCTTCCCGTTCCTTACGTGGATACGAATGCGGTAGCATCTCTTGCCACCCGTTACGACGGAAGCATCTTCCAGTTCGTAAGTCTTCTTTCCGGTGACGCGTTCAGCAAAGCAACTCTGTTTGCGCTGTCCGTATCGCCGTATATCACCGCATCGATCGTGATGCAGCTGTTGACCATCGCGCTTCCTCCTCTGGAGCGTCTCTCCAAAGAGGGTGAGGAAGGAAAGAAAAAGATCACCGCCATTACTCGTTGGGTAACCATTGGTCTGGCTCTGATCACCGCGTATGGCTACGTAAAGCTCCTGCAGTCTTACGGTATGCTTACCATCAACAGCATCTCCAAATCCAGCTCCGCTGCTGCGAAAGCTGAATACTATTTCGGTATGGCAGTGATGGTTGCTTGCTTCTGCGCCGGTGCCGCATTGATCATGTGGCTGGCTGAGCAGATCAACGACCGCGGCATCGGTAACGGTATCTCCATGATCCTTTTTGCAAACATCATTTCCCGCGGCGGCGCAATGGTACAGGGACTGATCTCCATGGTAACCAGCCGTTCGGGCGTTGGCGGTTATATCGTCGGCGGACTGCTCGTGGTTCTTTCCTTGGCACTGACCGTTGCAATGATCGGTCTGATCGTTTGGTTTACCAACTCCGAGAGAAGAATCCCGATCCAGTATGCAAAAAGAGTGGTTGGACGCAAAATGTACGGCGGCCAGTCGTCCAATCTTCCCCTGAAGATGAACATGGCAGGCGTTATGCCCGTGATTTTTGCAAGCTCGATCGTATCTATTCCCGCAACGATTGCAGGATTTATGAGCACAAACGGGTTTACCAAGTTCGTAACCAACTGGTTCAACTACAACAAACCCTTGTATATCATCCTGTTTATCGTTCTCACGTTTGCGTTCTCCTACTTCTATATCATGATTTCTTTCAATCCGATCGAAGTAGCGAACAACATTCGTAACAACGGCGGTGCCGTTCCGGGTATTCGTCCCGGCAAGCCTACTGCCGACTATATCAAAAAGATCTTGAATCGTATTACGCTGATGGGCGCACTGTTCCTGATCGTGATCTCGGCTCTGCCGATGATCGTATCGGCTTTCGCTCCGAGCTTTACCAGCATCGCGTTTGGCGGCACCTCGCTGCTGATCATCGTTGGTGTTGCACTTGAGACCGTTCGCGATCTCGAGGCGCAGCTCGCAATGCGTAACTACAAGGGCTTCCTTGACTAAACCGTTATTCCACGGAGGAAACTATGAATCTTATTTTAATGGGCGCTCCCGGAGCGGGTAAGGGTACCCAATCCGCGAAGATTTCCGAAAAATATCAAATTCCCGCTATTGCAACCGGAGATATTCTCCGCGGTGCGATCAAGGCAGGAACCGAGCTCGGTAAGGCTGCAAAGTCCTATATCGACGCCGGAAAATTGGTTCCCGATTCCGTAGTTATTGGAATCATCAAGGAATACCTTGCATCCGATGCTTGCAAAAACGGCTTTATTCTGGACGGCTTCCCCCGCTCCATTCCTCAGGCTGAGGCATTGGACGAGATGGGCGTGCAGATCGACGTTGTGCTCAGCATCGAGGTTGCAGATGAAAAGATCGTGGAACGCATGAGCGGACGCAGAGTTTGCTCTTGCGGCGCATCCTATCACGTGGTATACAATCCCCCCAAAACGGCGGATGTGTGCGACAAATGCGGCGCGGCACTTTACGTAAGAGCCGATGACGCAGCAGAAACCGTGAAGAACCGTTTGGCAACCTTCCATGAGCAAACCGAGCCCCTTAAGGACTATTACTCCAAAAAGGGCCTGCTCGTAACCGTTGAAGGTCAGGAAGAGGTTGCCGATACCACCGCTCTGGTTTACAGCGCGTTGGCAAAGTTCGAGGCGTGATCCAATGATCCGTCTGAAAAATTCGGTACAGATCGCAGCCATGAAGGACGCAGGACGTATTACGGGCGAAGCATTGCTTCTTGCCCGTGATATGGTCCGCCCGGGTGTGAGCACCTATGAGATCGATCAGGCGATTCGCCGGTATATCGAGAAGTGCGGTGCAACTCCTACGTTCCTTGGCTACGGCGGATTTCCGGCAAGCGCCTGTATCAGCGTCAACGATGAGGTCATCCATGGGATCCCTTCCAAAAAACGGATCTTGCAGGAGGGCGATATCGTTAAGATCGATACCGGTGCTACCTATCATGGCTACGTGGGAGATTCGGCAAGAACCATTCCCGTAGGAAACGTCAGCGAAGAGGCGCGCCGACTGATTGAGGTCACGCGAAACAGCTTCTGGGCGGGCGTTGAGGCCTTGCAGGCAGGCAACCGTATGGGCGACGTTGGATCCGCAATTGATGCGGTGGTCCGTGCAAACGGATTCTCCACCGTAAGACGCTACGTCGGACACGGAATCGGCACTGATATGCACGAATCTCCCGACGTTCCAAACTTCGGAACCCCCGGCAGAGGCGTTCGACTCTGCGCCGGTATGACCCTTGCGATCGAACCAATGGTAAACGTTGGTACGTTCGAGGTCAAGGAAATGCCGGACGGTTGGACCGTCAAGACGCTGGACGGATCGCTTTCAGCTCACTATGAAAACACGGTGGCGCTGACCAGCGACGGGGTTTTGATCCTTACCGAAGTCGAAAAAGGTTTCTGAAATCAGTTTAGGAGGAAAGATTGTGGCACAGAAGGATGACGTGATCGAATTTGAAGGCACGGTTGTTGAGGCTCTGCCCAACGCCTGCTTCAAGGTGAAGCTGCCGAACGGACACATGGTGACCGCACACATTTCGGGAAAGCTTCGCATGAACTATATCAAAATTCTGCCCGGTGACCGCGTTACCTTGGAGGTTTCGGTTTACGATTTGACCAAGGGACGTATTACCTGGCGCGCGAAATAAGCAGAATCCAAATACAGCAAGAAAGGTATGGTAGAACAATGAAGGTAAAACCATCCGTTAAGAAGATCTGCGAGAAATGCAAGATCATCAAGAGAAAAGGCAAAGTAATGGTTATCTGCGAGAACCCCAAGCATAAGCAGAGACAGGGTTAAGCAGTCAACCGAAAAATCAACAGAGAGGTGAATAAACAGTATGGCTCGTATAGCTGGTGTTGATATTCCGAACAACAAGCGCGTAGAAATCGCCCTTACCTACATTTACGGTATCGGCCGCAAGAGCGCAAACGATATCCTTGCAGCAACCGGTATCAATCCCGATACCCGCGCAAAGGATCTGACCGAGGACGAGGTTGCTAAGCTTCGTGACGAGATCGAAAACTCTTACACCGTAGAAGGTGACCTCCGCCGTGATGTTGCAATGAACATCAAGAGATTGGTTGAGATCAACTGCTACCGCGGTATCCGTCACAGAAAGGGCTTGCCCGTAAGAGGTCAGAGAACGAAGACCAACGCAAGAACTCGTAAGGGTCCCGCAAAGACCATTGCGAACAAGAAGAAGTAAAGGAGTGGCATAACAATGGCAAAAGTAGCAGCAAAGAAAGTTGTCAAGAAACGCCGCGAAAGAAAAAATATTGAGAAGGGCGCCGTACACATTCAGGCAACCTTCAACAACACGATCGTAACCATTTCCGATGCTGACGGCAACACCATTTCTTGGGCATCCGCCGGAGAGCTCGGCTTTAAGGGATCCAGAAAATCGACTCCCTTCGCAGCTCAGTCTGCTTCCGAAACTGCCGCAAAAGCAGCTATGGAGCATGGCCTGAAGACGGTGGAAGTGTTCGTAAAGGGACCCGGTTCCGGACGTGAGTCGGCTATCCGTGCGCTGGAGACCGTGGGACTTCAGATCACCATGATCAAGGACGTTACCCCCGTTCCGCACAACGGATGCAGACCGCCTAAGCGCAGACGCGTTTAATTTTTCGTGGAGGTAAAGAAAAATGGCAAGATATACAGGACCTGTTTGCAGACTGTGCCGCAGAGAGGGAACCAAGCTCTATTTGAAGGGCGAGCGTTGCACCTCGGGTAAATGCGCACTTGACCGCAGAAGCACTGCT
>JAFVOP010000119.1 GCA_017505745.1 Clostridia bacterium | reverse complement strand
CTTCATTAGCGTAAAAACAGATAGTTGCTTATATTAAAACTATCTTGTGGAGCGTTTTGGGTGGTGGTACCAAAACGCTAGCGGGAGCTATTGTTTATCCACCGCGCACGAAAGTAGCCAATTTCGCAATAAAAATGTGTGGAAAGTTCTTGAAAGGGGTCTGGGGGAAACTTCTTACAAGAAGTTTCCTCCAGAAAACATTACGTTAAGGAAGCTTATGCTCAGAAAGTTTCCCTTCCCCCGCAAAAACATCATTACTCCTCGTTTCTCTCGGTCACAGCGATGCCGAGGACGGCGAGGTCGGCGTCGGAGACGGGGGTAGGACACTGCGACATCAGCTCGCTGGCGTTCTGCACCTTCGGGAAGGCGACCACGTCACGCAGCGAGTCGGCGCCCGACATCACCATAGCCAGACGGTCCAGGCCCATGCCGCTTCCGCCGTGCGGCGGTGCGCCGTACTTATAGGCGTCCACGAGGAAGCCGAACTTGCGGTCGATATCCTCGCTCGTCAGTCCGAGTGCGCGGAACATGCGCTCCTGCAGCTGCCAGTCGGTGATACGGATCGAGCCGGACAGCAGCTCCACGCCGTTGAGCACCATATCGTAGCACTGCGCGCGAACCGAGCCGGGATCGCTTTCGAGGGAATCCAGGCACTCGGGGAGCGGCATGGTGAAGGGATGGTGCATCGCATCCCAATGTTCGGTCTCCTCGTTCCATTCGAAGAACGGGAACTCCACCACCCACAGGAAGTTGAATTTGCCTTCGGGAATGAGGTCGAGCTTTTTGCCGAGGATCGAGCGGAGTGCGCCGAGCGTGGGCAATACGACCTTGTTTTTATCGGCAACGATCAGCATCACGTCGCCCTTTTCCATCTTCCCTGCCGCGAGGATCGCGTCAAGCTCCTCGGGGGTCAGGAATTTCGCAAACGAGCAGTTGGGCACGTCATCCACCCAACGGATATAGGCCAGGCCCTTGGCACCGATGCCCTTGGCGTGCTCGGTGAGCTTATCGATCTCCTTGCGCGTGAGTGCAGCGGCGGCGTTCTTGGCCACGATGCAGCGCACCGAGCCACCTGCCTCGATCGCCGAGGTAAAGACGCCAAAGCCGCACCCCTTCACGGTTTCGGAATGGTCTTGGATCTCCATGCCGAATCGGGTATCGGGCTTGTCCGAGCCGTAGCGGTTCATCGCATCGGCAAAGGTGATGCGCGGCAGGGGCGTTTCGATCTCCACGTCCAGCACCTCCTGGAACACGCGCTTGATAAAGCCCTCGTTCATGGCCATGATGTCCTCCTGGGTCACGAAGGACATTTCCAGGTCGATCTGGGTGAACTCGGGTTGACGGTCGGCGCGCAGGTCCTCGTCGCGGAAGCAACGCGCCAGCTGAATGTAGCGGTCATAGCCCGACAGCATCAGAAGCTGCTTGTAGAGCTGGGGCGACTGCGGAAGCGCGTAAAAGCTTCCCTTATGCACACGGCTGGGAACGAGATAGTCGCGCGCGCCCTCGGGCGTGGACTTGATCATCATGGGCGTTTCGATCTCGTAGAAGCCGTTCTCGTAGTAATACTCGCGTGCCACGCGCGCAATGTCGTGGCGCATTTTGATGTTTCTCTGCAAGGAGGGACGGCGCAGATCGAGGTAGCGGTATTTGAGCGCGATCTCATCCTTGGTCTTCTTGGCGTCGGAGACCTCAAAGGGAGGGGTCTGCGCCGCGGACAGAATCTTGAGCTCGGTCACAAAAACCTCCACCATACCCGTGGGCAGGTTGGGATTGGTCGCGCCCTCGCCGCGCGCGCGGACAGTGCCGTGTGCGCAAAGAACGTACTCGGCGCGGATGCCGAACGCCTTGTCAAAGATCTCCTTATCGCTTTCGTTGTCAAACGCGAGCTGTACGATGCCCGTACGGTCGCGCAGATCGATGAAAATGAGCGCGCCCAGGTCTCTCTGCCTCTGGACCCAGCCCATCACGCAAACTTCTTTTCCAATGTCGGTTTCTCTCACGGTGCCGCAATAATGCGTGCGTTTGTCGGTTGCATTCAATAATTCAGCCATATTACAGTTCCTTTCCCTCTTTGTCAAACAGAGGCAGTCGTTCCAGATAGATCAAATCATCCCGCTTGCAGGCGTCGCCCTCGGCCAGGATCGTCATTTTGCCGCAGATGATGCCGCCGGCTTCCGTCACCAGCGTTTCCAGCGCGCGGAGCGAATCTCCCAGGGAGACCACGTCGTCCACGATCAGGATGCGTTTGCCCTTCATCCGGGCCGCATCGGCGGTGTCCAGATACAGCTTTTGCTCCTTGGCGGTGGTGATCGAGCGCACGTTGACCTCCATCACGCCCGTCATATAGAGCTTGGGGGCCTTGCGTGCCAGAAAATAGGGTTGATTTCCCGCCAGGCGTGCCATCTCGTGAACGAGCGGGATGCCCTTCGACTCGGCGGTGATGATGTAATCGTAGGCGGGTGCCTTTGCCAAAAGCTCCTTGGCACACGCGGTGGTGAGCTCGGGATCGCCGAAGATCACGAATCCCGCGATCATGAGCTCGTCATTCAGCGGGCAAAGCGGAAGATCTCTCTCACAGCCCGCAATCGTCATGTGATAATATTTCTGTTCCATGGTGTTTTTTTCGTGGAAAAACTTTTGAAAAAGTTTTCCCACACCCTTTCAAAACTTTTCAAAAAAATCAGTTTGCCATTGCTTCGAAATCAGGCGTCCACGGGACGAAAACATCGCGTCCCCACGTGTCCGAGCCATAGGTTGTGATCTCCGAACGATCACAAGAGCATTTTTGATTTTGGTAATCGATTGCCACCTTGCATACACCCAGATCCACCAGAACACAATGCCCGTCCTGAAAAATTTTGATCTCGTTCTTTCTGATATGCTTCGGATGGCATAGAGGAATCGCACAATATATCGTCTCATGTCCACGGTCGGTACCGTAAACACAAACAACCTTCCCCTCGTTTTCAATCACCAATCCATGATCGGCAACCTCAAACATAAAAGCTTTTTTCCAAAAGCCCAATTTAAATGCGGCAACGGTCATACGCTTTCCCCCTCACGTCAAAACTCGGTGCGGATATGCTGTACCCACGCACCGTCGAGTGCCTCCTGCACGAGCGCCTCAAAGTCGAGCTTTCTCTCCTGCTCAAGCACCTTGGCAAGCTCGGGGCGCGTGCGCGGATGCTTGGGCGTGAATACCGTACAACAATCCTCAAAGGGTTGGATCGAGGTTTCAAACGTGCCGATCTTTCGCGCGATCTGCACGATCTCCTCCTTGTCCAGCCCGATGCAGGGACGGAACACAGGAAGCGTGGCAAGAGGATCGGTCACTCCGAGCGCCTGCATCGTCTGCGAAGCCACCTGCCCCAGGCTCTCTCCCGTGATCAGTCCTCCACAGCCCAGCTTGTGCGCCAGGCGGTCGGCAATCGCCATCATGTAGCGGCGAAGCAGAAGTGTGAAATAGTCCTCCTCGCAGTGCTTCATCAATTCCTCCTGAATATGCGTCAGCGATACGACGTGGACGTTGAATGAGCCCGCGTACTGCGAGACCTCCTGCGCCAATTCAAACACCTTTTCCCGCGCGCGTTCGCTGGTGTAAGGGAAGGATTCGAAGTGCACCGCCTCGATCTGCACGCCTCGCTTGGCGATCATGTAGCCCGCCACGGGCGAATCGATACCGCCCGAAAGCAGCAGCAAGGCCTTTCCGTTGGTTCCCACGGGCATTCCGCCCGCGCCCTTGAACTGCCCCGCGTGGATGTACGCGCCGAATTCGCGGATCTCCACGTGTACCACGGTCTCGGGGTTGTGGACGTCCACGCGCAGATGCGGCACCGATTCCAGCACCACGCCACCGATCTCCCGCGCGATCTCGATCGATCCCAGCGGAAAACGCTTGTCCGAGCGCTTCGCCTCGACCTTGAAGGTCTTTTTGCCGATCAGAAACTGCGGAACGTATTCGCGCACCGTTTCGGCAATGGCGTCCATCTCCTTCTCACACACCGCGCAACGGCTGATGCCCACGATGCCAAAGACCTTGGAAGCCGTTTCAAACATGCCGTCGATGTCGGCGTCCTCATCCAAAGGCTCGATGACCAGCGTGCTCTGCGAGCGCGTGATCGAAAAATTTCCGAAATGCTTTGCGCGAAACCGCAGGGTCTTGCACAGCATCTCTTCAAAGTAGCGGCGGTTCGCGCCCTTGAGCACGATCTCGCCGTATTTGCAAAGTAAAATTTCTTTCATTCCTCGGTCTCCTCTGCGGGGTCCTCCTCGATCGGCTCCCCGTTCCGATAGGCGTCCAGGATCTCCAACGCCTTCTCATACCATTCCTTGGGAACCAGGACGTCGCATCCGTAGGGCGAGTCGCCCGTCACGATCCGCGTCACGCCTCCCGCGCCGCGGTCGCGCAGACGGTAAGGGATCTCCTCGCCCTCCAGAATGCTGCGCACGACCGACAGCTCCACGTTGCCGTGTACCGTGGTCAAAATCTCCACGCCATCCATCACGGCTCCGGGCTTATCCATTCCAAACAAAAAATCCATCTCTCGCTCCTTAGTTGTCGTAATAATTCGGGAAGAGCTTCTCCCACACCTTTGCGCAGCCGACGGTATCGGCGATCGAGGTGTGTGCCACGCCGTCCCAGGCGATCTCCAAGCGCTCCATCGCGTCGCTGAGCGAAGCGTGGACCTCGTTGGGATAATGCTCCGACTGGAAACGGACGAACTCATTGGCGGCACAGCGTGCCTTCTTATGGAGCGCCTCGCGCTCCTTTTCGGTATCGTAGATGTACTTGATATGGCTGTAATCGGTGGAAATGCCGTACGCGATCAGCACGTCGGCGTTGTCGAACAGCTCCTTGATCGCGGGGATCAGCTCGTCGAGCATCGGCGCGTCGGCCACCATATCGGGGGTGATGCCGTGAATTTTTTCGGTCTGCTTCCACTTCTTTTTGCGTGCGGGCTTTACCAGCGTATCCATCAGGATCCGTCCGGTTCCGTCCACGATCGAAACCGACAGGATCTCATCGTGGGTATAGACGCCCGTAAGCTCCAGATCGAAGAAGAGCACGCGCTCGCGCTGCATGTGATAGTGCTCGGCGCGGTGCAGATCTCCCTCGGCGCGGCGCACAGCAAGGTCCTTTTCAAAGCAGGCGCGGCAGAGCTTGCGGCGGTAACGCACGTCCTTGCCGCACTCCACGCAAAGGAGCGGACGGCGGATCGCAGTCTTCTTGTCGTAAAAATAGATCGTGCTTTTGTCATTGCGCAGGGTGTAAGCAACCGGCTCCTCGATCACGTCGTAATTCATCTGCGAAAGACGTTCCCGTGTGTAGTAGCCGCAGGTGGCGGCGCGCTTGGTGCTCATACGAACGATCTCGGCGCCGGTGTCGGTGGTCATGGTCTCCACCTTTTGCGCGGGCGCGTACCAAAGCTCGGGGGGAGCCTCCACCACGCGAGCGGGATCGAAGAAATAAGTAATGCTTCCGTCGCTGTTCTCATCAAAGGCGATCGGGTCGCCCGAGGGCATCAGATGCATTTTGTTGAGCACGTTTCGCGTAAGGTAATGCTTTTGCTCGGCCTCACCGAGCGTGACTTGGGGAATGGTTGCGCCGGAGCGCAGTTTCATGGTGTGTTTCATTCTGAAGATTCGGTTCCTTTCTACCGCCCGGACCTGTCGCACGCTCGCCTGCCCCACGCGCGCATCTTTCCCTCGGGGAAGAAGCCGCCCACGGTGGCAACGGGTGCCGGTATCCTGAAAACGGTTTGGAGTTTTCCCCGCGCGTCGCGCGCGAGGAATGCCCATACCTTTTTATTATATCATAATCTTATTCAATATTCAATAGCCCCATCTCTTTTTTCTCGCCCTTTTTGATTCTTTTCGGTATCTTTTTTGCTATTTTTAGATTGAGAATTGTTCTTATTCTTGATTTTTTGCATTTTATGGGTATTGGAATCAGACATTTTGCGCAGGACCTCCAAGGCGCGGTCCAGTCCTCCCACCTCGTCCATCAGACCGATCTTCACCGCTTCCCGTCCCTCCACGATCGAGCCGCAATCGGTGGCGATCTGGTCGGGGCGCATCATCAGTTCCCGGATCGTCTCGGGTGACGCCTTGGAATGGGAGCAGATGAATCCCACGATCCGCTTCTGCATCTCGCTCATATAGCGGAACGACTGCGGCACCCCCACCACGGTCCCGCTCACACGAACGGGATGAAGCATCATGGTGGCGGTTGGCACGATAAGCGAATAGCGCGCCGCCGTAGCCAGCGGAACACCGATCGAATGTCCCCCGCCCAGCACCAGCGAAACCGTGGGCGTTCGCATCGAAGCGATCATTTCCGCCAAAGCCAGCCCCGCTTCCACGTCTCCCCCCATAGTGTTGAGCAAAAACAGAACGCCGTCGATCGCGTCATCCTCCTCGATCTCCACCAGAAGCGGCAGGATCTGCTCGTATTTGGTTGCCTTCTGCCCCTCCGGCAACAGATAGTGCCCCTCGATCTGCCCGATGATCGGGATGCAGTGAAATCGCTCCCGATTGTTCCCGGCCACACTGCCGCCCCCCTGCGCGATGTTTTCCAACAGCTTTTGCCGTTCCTCTTCCGCACATATTTTCTCCGTCTGCCGCTCACTCATTGCCATCATTCCTCGCTCTCTTCCCTTATGTACGGAGAAACTTCATTTCCTTCGGAGAGCCTCCTCACAGATTTCTCTCTTCTTCCGAGTGTCATCAAGTTCGGGAACCCTGAAAGGCTCTTCCTCCGGGAGGCTGATGTTGTTGTGAACGGAATGACATTGCTCCCCTTCTGCGTTTCTTTTTCCGCCGCTTTTTGTCTTTTCTTGTATTATAACCAAAAAAAAGTTGGATATACGGCCCGAAATGTGAAAAAACAGACTTTACAACCGCAAAAAAAAATGGTATAATAATATGGAATGGGGAAAATCGACCGTTTCCCACACCATTGCGACACGGAATAAAATAAAAATTACATAAGAAAGGTTTCATTACTATGGAAAAGAAAGTCTTGGTTGAAACCTCCGCCAGACACATTCATCTGACAGAGGAAGCCGTAGCGGCACTTTACGGCGAGGGCGCAACGCTCACCGTGAAAAAGGAATTGAGCCAGCCCGGTCAGTTTGCAGCGGCAAATGACAAAATCACTCTGGTTGGCCCCAAAGGCACGCTGGCAGTCAGCGTTCTCGGCCCCACGAGAAAAGCAAATCAGGTGGAGCTCTCCTTCACCGATGCGCGTGCTTTAGGTCTTGCAGGTGTTCCCGTTCGTGAGAGCGGCGACGTGGCAGGCACTCCCGGTCTGAAGATGGTTGGCCCCGCCGGCGAGATCGACATCACCGAAGGCGTGATCATCGCAAAGAGACACATCCATATGACCCCCGCAGACGCTGAGGCCTTCGGCATCACCGACAAGCAGG
>JAFVOP010000118.1 GCA_017505745.1 Clostridia bacterium | reverse complement strand
TTGACCGTCTGCGCCGTCTTTGCCGTCAGTTCCCTCGGCTTTCACCTTGGTATCAGTTTCACCGATCCACCAATTGCCGTTTTCGCCAATGTAGGGGGTTTGACCGTCGGCGCCGTCTTTACCATCGACGCCGTCTTTGCCGTCGGTGCCGTCTGTGCCATCGGTTCCGTCCTTGCCGTCAACTCCGTCTTTGCCGTCAGTTCCCTCGGCTTTCACCTTTGTATCAGTTCCACCGATCCACCAATTGCCGTTTTCGCCAATATAGGGGGTTTGACCGTCTGCGCCGTCTTTACCATCGGCGCCGTCTTTGCCGTCGGTGCCGTCTGTGCCATCGGTTCCGTCCTTGCCGTCAACTCCGTCTTTTCCGTCGGTGCCGTTGATGCCGTTGGTTACAGTAAAGGCAGAGGTGGTTCCATCCGTAAAGGTGATCGTGTAAGTATCCACACCGTTTGCAGATCCGGTCTTTTCGATGGAGACAATTCCGTTTCCGTCGACACCATCTTTACCATCGGCGCCCGTGTCACCTTTTTCTCCCGGCAAGCCCTGTAAGCCTTGTTCGCCTTGCGGTCCCTGCTCTCCCTGCTCACACGAGACTAACATCGCCCCCAGCATACAGAGGCAGAGCAGAATGGAGATCATTTTTTTCGTTTTGAACATGTTTCATCCTCCTAAAATAAAAAAGTGCATGGCCGAAGCCACGCACCGAAAAATGTGTAGCTCCCGCATTTGTTGCCACACAAAAGATTTCGTTTGCCTCAAAAAATAAGCGTACGAAAAAGGAGCGTACATTTTTACCGTAGTAAAAAATCGTACACTTATAGCTTGAGGCTAAAATTATTCTTTTGTGTGGCAATCCTATTTTAGCACATTTTTCCCGATTTGTAAAGAGAAAAAAATAAAAAAGGATCGCATTTCATAAAAAAGCAATCCTTTTTTATCATTTGTTGAGTCAAATATCGTTCCTGCAAACGTCCTCGAAGGTCTCGCGGCGAACGGCAAGCTTGCTCTCGCCTCCCGAAAGCAGTACCACGGGGGGTCTGGGGATGCGGTTGTAATTGGACGACATCGAATAGTTGTATGCGCCCGTAGTCAGCACCGCCACCAGGTCTCCGCGCTTGGTATCGGCGGGAAGCTTGACATTTTCCTGCAAAATATCGCCGCTCTCGCAGCATCGGCCCACTACCGAGCAACGGAACGCCTCTCCCGCGTCGTTGGCGCGATTGGCAAGCAGAACCGTATAGGACGATCCGTAGAGCGCAAAGCGCGGATTGTCGGTCATGCCGCCGTCCACCGAAACGTAATTTTTATATCCCGGAATGCGCTTGACGGTTCCAACCGTGTAAAGCGTCATACCCGCATCGGCAACGATGCTTCTTCCCGGCTCCATACGGATCACGGGAAGCGGAAGCCCAAGCGCCTCGCATTGCGCGTGTACGGCCTTCCCCACCTCGCGGATGTTTTCCGCAATGTCGAGTTCGGGGTCGCTTTCCAGATAGCGGACACCGTAGCCGCCGCCAAGGTCCAGTTCGCGAAGCGCAAATTGGTATTTTTCGCGCATTTTCGCGGCAAAATCCAGCAAAATTGCCGCCGCGCGGAGGAACACATCCGAATCAAACACCTGCGAACCCACGTGGCAATGCAATCCCATAAGATCGATATGCGCAAGGCTCATGGCGTACACCACCATCTCCTCGGCCTGCCCCGTTTCGATCGCAGACCCGAATTTGGAGTCCACGCGTCCCGTTGCTACCGCCTCATAGGTGTGCGGATCGATGCCGGGCGTAATGCGCAGAAGGATCTTTTGCATCTGTCCGCGCTCCGCGGCAACCGCTTCAATGGCATCCAGCTCCTCGCGGTTGTCCACCACAAAATAGCCCACGCCGTTTTCCATCGCGAAACGAATATCGGCATCGGTTTTGTTGTTGCTGTGGAAATAGGCGCGCTCCATGGGAAAGCCTGCCGAAACGGCCGTGTAGATCTCGCCCGAGGACACCACGTCCACGCCCATGCCCTCTTCCTTCATGATGCGATACATCCCGCGGAAGGAAGCGGCCTTGCTTGCATACAGAGCGTTCGCTTCTTCGCCAAAGGCCTCTTGAAGAGCCCGACGGTAGGTGCGGCAACGCTCGCGGATACGGTCCTCGTCCAACAGATACAGGGGCGTGCCGTAAGCTTCGGCAAGCTCCACGGTATCCTGCCCGCCGATGCAAAGGTGCCCTTTTTCATTGATTGAAAGATTGTTGCAAATCATAAACATCCTCCGAAGAGCGTTTCTCAGTTTCCGGAAACCATACTCTTCATGTCATAAAGTCCGGCAGACCTACCAACCAGGTATGCCGCCGCCGCAAGCGCTCCCTCGGCAAAGAGTGCGCGGCTATGCGCCTCGTGCTTGAGGGTAATGGTCTGCGTATCGGTTCCCACGATCACCTCGTGCTCCCCGATGATATTGCCCATGCGGATCGCGTGGATCCCGATCTCCTCGGGCGTGCGCTTGGCCTGTCCGCCTCGGCCGAACACGAAGTGTGCATTCTCACGCACCTCTTTGATCTCATTAGCCAAAAGAAGCGCCGTGCCGCTGGGAGCGTCCAGCTTGCGGTTGTGATGCTTTTCGATGATCTCGATATCGGCATCCGGGAAATTTTTTGCCGTGATCTTGGCAAGCTCTACCAAAAGCGCGATACCAAGCGACATATTGGCCGAATGAAAGATCGGGATCTCCTTGGAAGCTGCAAGAATAGCCTCGGCCTCCTCGGGTGTGTGCCCCGTCGTGCAAACCACCGTGGGGATCTTCCGTTCTACGGCATATTGCAACAGCGCAGACGTTCCTGCATGATGGGAAAAATCGATAATGCAATCGGGCTCTTCCTCCACCAGTTTCCAATCGGTGTAGGTGCGGAACTCACGGGTATCTACGGGTATCACATCGTAACCGGCCACGGGTACGGCACCGCGCACACCGTCGAGAGCAAGTTTTGCAACCTCGCGTCCCATGCGTCCGCCAACACCGCAAATCAAGATCTTCATGCTTTTGCTCCTTTGCAAACGTCAAGCCCCTGCTCCTTCATCAAAGCCAAAAGCTTGGCCTCGTTTGCTTCTTCCATTACGGTCAAGGGCAGACGGACGCTGTTTTCGCAGTATCCCATTGCCGCCATGGCCGCCTTTACGGGAATCGGGTTAACCTCGCAGAAGAGCGCGTTGATCAGGGGCAAGAGATCCAGCTGCATCTTTGCGGCCCCCGCAATATCTCCCTCGAAAACCTTGCGGCAGATCTCTGCCGTTGCGCGCGGCATGGGGTTGGAAAGCACCGAGATCACACCGATACCGCCCAAGGACATGATCGGCACGATCTGATCGTCATTTCCCGAATAAATATCCAACTTGCCACGCGTAAGAGCGGCCAATTCGGCGATCTGCGAAATGTTTCCGCTTGCCTCCTTGATGGCAACAATGTTGGGATGCTCCGCCAGGATGGCCGCGGTTGCGGGCAAAATGTTGCATCCCGTACGTGACGGAACGTTATACAGAATCAAGGGCTTGGTGCTGGCATCGGCAATTGCCGTAAAGGAAGCGATCAGCCCCTTTTGCGTTGCCTTGTTATAGTAAGGAGTAACCACCAGCATAGCATCCGCGCCCGCCTCACAGGCGAATTTTGTAAGCTCAATGGCGTATGCGGTATCGTTGGAGCCGGTTCCCGCAATCACGGGGATGCGTCCGTTTACTTGCTTGACCGCAAACGCGATCGCCTCACGATGCTCGTCATCGGTCAGTGTGGATGCCTCTCCCGTGGTTCCGCAAACCACGATGGCGTCGATCCCCTCGGCAATCTGCCATTCGATCAATTTGGAAAACTTTGCGTAATCGATTCCGTTTTCACACAAGGGCGTAATAATTGCGGTTGCCGCGCCCTTAAAAATTGTTTTTTTCATGTTGATTGGTCCTTTCTTTGTGTTTGAATGAAACACAGCGAGGTGACAGCTGCATAGAAAAAGCAGAGCCACGCCGCGAAAAGCACTGCTCTGCCCGTTTGGGTCGCCTGCCAAGCCTGCGACTCGAAAACAAGAAGTGGATAGCTCTCCGCATTGCTGCGACAACAGAACGGATCTTCTCCGAACTGCCAGGATCGACCGTGCGCCCGCCCGTCCTTCGGCACCCGAACCTTTCTCCGCCGCAACATCTGCGCCGATTTGACACGGCCGATACTGTTTTCAAGGTGCGCCTCTATCATTTTTTATTAGTATACCATATTCTTTTTCAATTGTCAACGATTTGACAAAAAAATATATAAAAGTACGGCAAAAAAAGAGAAAAAGGATCTCGCAAAAGTATACGGGATCCTTTTCCATTCCATTGCTTAAGAAAGCTCGCTCCACACGGTAGAGCCGAGGATCAAAACCGCGCCGATTCCGGAAAGAAGCGTCATCGGTTCCTGCAAAAGCAGAACCGAAAGCAAAATAGCCACGATGGGATCCAGGTAGCTGAACAGCACGATCGTTTGTGCCGGCAGTGATTTCATAGAGCCGAAATAGAGCGCATAGGAAATGCCCGTATGCACAACACCAACCACCAAAAGTAAAATTACCGTCGCTGGAGTGGGTGCTTGGGGAAGATTTTCCACGATCAATGTGTACGGAAGAATAATCAAAGCGGCAAAGCCCAGCTGAATGGCGGTTTTGGAAAAGGCGGAGACGTTATGGATCTTCTTGTTGAGAAGAATGACCGAAGCATAAAATGCCGCGGCGCCAAGACCGAAAAGAACTCCCTTCAGCTCCCCTATGCCGGAAAAGCCCGTGTCCAATACCCCCGAAACCAATACCATTCCCACCAACGCAACCAGCATACAGATGCCCTTTTTGAGCGTGATCCGCTCCTTGAGAACGAACGGAGCCGCAAGCATCACGAAAAGCGGCGCCATGTAGTAGCACAGTGTGGCGGTTGCCACGGTGGTAAACCGATAGGACTCAAACAGCAGGATCCAATTGATACCGATCATCATCCCCGACACCGAAAGGAACAGAAAGTTTGGCTTGATCGCCTTCCAATCCATTTTTTCCTTTCGGATCGCCATGATCAGAAGAATAAACAGCATTCCGATCAGTCCGCGCGAAAAGGCTACCAGCCCCGACGGCAGAGGGATATATTTTCGAAAGATACCGATCGTACCAAAGATCAGCATCGCCGAAAGAAGCGACAGTCGCGCTCCGTTTACGCGTTTCATTGGCCGAGTCTTGCCTCCAGATGCTTACGGATTGCCAAAATAAACTCACGGGAATTGACTGCCGTGGTCTTGGTTCCGGGAAGAACCAGGCCAACCAGATCCTTGGTCATCACACCCTCATTCAAGGTGTCGGTACAAGCTCCCTCCAACTGATCGGCAAAATTGACCAGTTCATCAAGGCCGTCGAGCTCGCCGCGCTTGCGGAGTGCGCCCGACCACGCATAGATGGTGGCAATGGGGTTTGTAGAGGTTTCCTCGCCCTTGAGATAGCGGTAATAGTGACGGGTAACGGTTCCGTGCGCAGCCTCGTACTCATATTTTCCGTCGGGAGACACAAGGACCGAGGTCATCATGGCGAGAGAGCCGAACGCCGTGGATACCATGTCACTCATCACGTCGCCGTCGTAGTTCTTGCATGCCCAGATAAAGCCGCCCTCACTGCGGATCACACGTGCCACCGCATCGTCAATCAAGGTATAGAAGTAGGTAATACCCGCTGCCTCGAACTGCGCCTTGTACTCGTTGTCATAGATCTCCTGGAAGATCAGCTTGAAAGTCTGATCGTACTGCTTGGAAATGGTATCCTTGGTGGAGAACCACAGATCCTGCTTGGTGTTGAGCGCGTATTGGAAGCAGGAGTGCGCAAAGGAACGGATCGAGCTGTCCTTGTTGTAGCTTCCCTGCAACACGCCCGGGCACTCGAAATCATACACCGTTTCACGGAAGGTTTCCTTCCCTTCCTTATCGGTAAATACGATCTCGGCCTTTCCCTCCGCGGGAACGCGATACTCGGTCGCCTTGTAAATATCACCGTAGGCATGGCGCGCAATGGTGATGGGCTTTTGCCAATTGCGAACGGCGGGACGAATGCTGTCTATCAGGATCGGCGCGCGGAATACGGTTCCGTCCAGAATCGCGCGGATCGTTCCGTTGGGGCTCTTCCACATCTCGCTCAGGTTATATTCCTCCACACGCTGCTTATTGGGCGTGATGGTGGCACATTTTACGGCAACGCCGTATTTTTGGGTGGCATACGCCGAATCGAACGTGACCTGATCCTTGGTCTTCTCACGCTCGGGCAAGCCGAGGTCATAATACTCGGTTTTCAGATCGACAAACGGCAACAGCAGCTCGTCCTTGATCATCTGCCACAAAATTCTGGTCATTTCATCGCCGTCCATCTCGACCAGCGGCGTTTTCATTGCAATCCTTTTCATATTCAATACCTCCGAATCCTAAAGGATCTGTTTTTTAAATTTGTTCGCGTGTGTAAGCAAGAAGGCTTCCTGCCTTCAGGATCGCCTTTTGACGGTCGGTAAAGGAACACACCAGCGGGATCTGCTCACCCGTGGTCTCATTACGAAGGGTCATTCTTCCGTTGTCCATGCCGGCCCAAACGCCATCGATGGAGAGCATATCCCCCTGCGATACCTTCTCGTAATCCTCGGGATTTGCGAAAGTAAGCGGCATGATGCCCGCGTTGATCAGGTTTGCCACGTGGATGCGCGCAAAGCTCTTGGTGATCACCACGCGAACGCCGAGATATAGCGGCACGAGCGCGGCATGCTCACGGGAGGAGCCCTGTCCGTAGTTCACGCCTCCCACTACGATACTCTGCCCTGCGGCCTTTGCTCTTTCGGGGAAGGTCTTGTCGCAAACACCAAAGCAATACTGCGACAGATACGGGATATTGGAGCGGTACGGCAGAATCTTGGCACCGGCAGGCATGATGTGGTCGGTGGTGATATTGTCTCCTACCTTAAGCACCAATTCCGCGCGGATCGAATCCTCTTGCCCACGGCAATCGGGGAATTTTTTGATATTGGGGCCGCGCAGGATCTCCAAATTCTTCGCCTCTTCCAAAGAAGCAGGAGCGATCACGGCGCTGTCATCGATCTTGAATTGCTTGGGCATTTCAATTGCCGGCATTTCGCCAAGCAGAATGGGATCGGTGATCTCCCCGGTCAAAGCCGCAGCAACGGCGGTTTCGGGAGACACGAGGTAAACCTTGGCGTCTGCCGTACCGCTTCTGCCCTCAAAGTTACGGTTGAAGGTTCGCAGGCTCACACCGGCGGAATTGGGAGAAAAGCCCATGCCGATACAGGGACCGCACGCGCACTCCAATACGCGCGCGCCGCTTGCCAGGATATCCGAAAGCGCTCCGCAGTCGGCAAGCATGGAAAGCACCTGCTTGGAGCCGGGCGAGATTGAAAGGCTGACGTCGGGCTTGATGGTCTTGCCCTTAAGCAGAGCCGCGACCTTGAGCATATCAAGCAACGAGGAGTTGGTACAGGAGCCGATGCAGACCTGGTCGACCTTCGTCCCCTTCAGGCTTTCCACCGTCACCACGTTATCGGGACTGTGCGGGCACGCGATCATCGGTTGAAGCGTGGACAGATCGATGTCGATCACACGGTCATATACCGCGTCGGGATCGCTGGTAAGCGGAACGTAATCGGCTTCTCTGCCCTCTGCACGGAGGAAATCACGCGTAATTTCATCCGAGGGGAAGATGGAGGTAGTAGCTCCCAGCTCGGTACCCATATTGGTGATGGTAGCACGCTCGGGAACCGAAAGGGTTTGAATTCCTTCTCCGCCCCATTCGATGATCGAACCAACACCGCCCTTGACCGACAGAATGCGAAGGATCTCCAAGCTGACATCCTTTGCTGTAACGAACGGACGGAGCTTGCCCGTAAGATTGACCTTGATCATTTTGGGCATCGTGATGTAGTAAGCGCCGCCACCCATGGCAACGGCAACGTCCAGGCCGCCTGCTCCAAACGCGAGCATGCCGATTCCGCCGCCCGTGGGAGTGTGGCTATCCGAGCCGATCAGGGTTTTCCCCGGCACGCCAAAGCGCTCCAGATGCACCTGATGGCAAATGCCGTTTCCGGGACGCGAAAAATAAATACCGTGTTTTTTCGCGATTGATTGAATAAAGCGATGGTCATCGGCGTTCTCAAAGCCCGATTGCAACGTGTTGTGATCAATGTACGCCACGCTGCGCTCGGTGCGCACGCGGTCAATGCCCATGGATTCGAATTCCAGGTACGCCATGGTACCCGTGGCATCCTGGGTCAGCGTTTGGTCAATGCGCAGCGCGATCTCGCTTCCAACGGTCATTTCTCCGCTGAGCAGATGCGCTTGGATGATTTTTTGTGCAATTGTAAGTCCCATTTTTACTTCTTCTCCCGTGATTCGATATGCACTTTTGCATTGGAAATGTGTTCTACCATATATTTTTCCGCAAGCTCGGCATCGTGAGCCGCAATCGCTTCAAAGATCGCGCGGTGCTCCTGCGAGGAGTAAGCGGAGCGCACGTCGTTCTTCACCGATGCCAGGCGGAATTTATTCACTTTTTTGTGCAGAGGCATGAGCGTGTCGCACAAGGCGGTACTGCCGCTGAAGCGGTAGATCAGCTGATGAAAGCGGCTATCCATGGTATTGATTCGGTCGGCATCGTGCTTGGGCACGTAAAATTCCTGCAATTCAACCGTTTCGCGAAGCTCCTCCAATTGCTCGTCGGTAATATTCTTCGCTGCTTCATAAGCCGCCAGCCCCTCAATACGAATACGGATCTCCAAAATATCCGTCAGATCCTTTTCGCTTACACCGATCACCAGGATTCCTCTCGGAGTGATCTCAATGATGTGCTCCTGCTCCAGGCGGCGCAAGGCCTCGCGGATCGGCGTACGACTGACTCCCAGGTCATTGACGAGCTTCAACTCGGTCAGCACCTCTCCGGGCTGATACTTGCCGGACAGGATGTCGGTTTCCAACCGATCAAACACCTGCTCCGCAAGTGATATGGTTCTGTGTTCCAGCATGATGTCCCCTCCTTACAGTTTGGAAAAACGTTTGCCGGAGAGTTCTTCAATCTTCTCCTCCAGCTCGCCAACAGACAGCGACGTTTGTCTGCCATCCTCATATTCTTTGTCGATCCACTCCTTAAGTGCGATTACCAACGGATCGCGCTTGTCCACCGCCTCGTCGGCACTCAGATGGTAATTTTCGTTGATCCAGTATGCGATTCCGGCAAGCCCCGACGTTTTTCCAATCATCACGGATGCCGAACGGTTCAAAATTTTCTTCGTATCAAAAATGTTATAGATCTCTTCATCCTTGAGCAATCCGTCCGCGTGAATACCCGCGCGTGTTACGTTGAAGCTTCTGCCCACAAATGGGGTCATCGGCGGGATCTTGTATCCCATTTCATGCTCAAAGTAATTGGCGATCTCGGTGATTGCGGTGGGATCCATGCCGTCGAGAGATCCGCGCAGCGATGCATATTCAAAGACCATAGCCTCCAGCGGCACGTTGCCCGTGCGCTCGCCGATACCGAGGAGCGAGCAGTTGACACCGCTTGCCCCGTAAAGCCACGCCGTGGCCGCATTGGCAACCGCTTTGTAGAAATCGTTGTGGCCGTGCCATTCCAGCATCTCACTCGGCACGTCGGAATAGTGCTGCAAGCCGTACACGATGCCGGGAACGCTTCGCGGGATCGCAACCTCGGCGTAAGGAACGCCGTATCCCATCGTATCGCAGGCACGGATACGGACGGGAATCTTCGCGTCGGCAGACATCTTCATCAATTCATTGACAAAAGGCACCACAAATCCGTAGAAATCAGCGCGCGTGATATCCTCCAGGTGGCAACGCGGCATCACTCCCGCCTCAAAGGCTTCGGCAACGGTGGAAAGATAGTAGTCCATGTACTGCTTACGCGTCATCTTCATCTTTTTGAAGATATGATAATCGCTACAGGACACGAGGATTCCTGTTTCACGGATACCAAGGTCACGAACCAGCTTGAAATCCTCCTTGCTGGCACGGATCCACGTGGTGATCTCCGGAAAGCGCAGCCCCAAATCCTGGCATTGCGCGATCGCCTCCCGGTCCTTCTGACTATATACAAAAAATTCGGTCTGACGGATGATCCCGAAGGGTCCCCCCAGGCGCGACATCAGCTTGTACAGATCCACGATCTGCTTGACCGTATAAGGCTCCACCGATTGCTGTCCGTCGCGGAAAGAGGTATCGGTGATCCAGATATCCTCGGGCATTCCGATCGGTACACGGCGATGGTTAAAGGCAACGCGCGGCACGTCGGTGTAGGGATACACCTCGCGGTACAAATTGGGTTCGGCTACGTCCTGGAGCGAATATTTATAGTTTTTTTGCTCCAACAGATTGGTCTTGGAAGAAATCTCTAACATTTCATTTTCCTCCTTTTTATTGAATGTATACAATTATACACCAATCCCTTGTATTTGTCAATACTTTCTTCCCATTTTTGTCAGATTCCTCATTATCCACAGAAAAAACTTGACAGAGGATTTCAAAAAGGATATAATATATAAAAAATAACTGTAAAAGAAGGAAACTCAAGCTATGAAACTGATGATCGCCTCCGATATTCACGGATCAGCCGCATACTGTAAAAAACTGATGGACGCTTATCGTGCGGAAGCTCCCGACCGTTTTCTGCTCCTGGGCGATCTGCTCTATCACGGTCCTCGCAATGATCTTCCCTTGGACTACGCGCCCAAGCAGGTGATCGAAATGCTCAATGCGATCGCTTCCGACCTGCTTTGCGTGCGCGGAAACTGTGAGGCCGAGGTGGATCAAATGGTACTGCACTTCCCCGTTTTGGCCGACTACGCGTGGTTGGACGTGAACGGGCTTCGCATTTTTGCCACCCACGGACATGTATTTGGAAAGGACAATCCCCCGCCACTCAAAAAGGGGGACATCCTCCTTTGCGGACATACACACGTCTGCGCATGTGAACGGATGGAGAGCTTCTCCTATCTCAATCCCGGATCGGTCTCGATTCCAAAGGAAAACACTCCGCATTCCTATATGATCCTTGAGGACCGTACGTTCACCTGGAAAACGCTGGACGGAAGCATCTATTCGACCGAAGCATTTGAATAAATAAAAGAAAGGACGAAGTGTCTTCTTTGACGCTTCGTCCTTTCGTACTATTTCTTCAATTTTAAGGTTTTTTCATACGCCGCGGTCACGGCATTCATGACCGATGCGCGGAACGCCCCTGCCTCCAGGGCGTGGACGCCTGCAATGGTCGTGCCTCCCGGACTGCACACCGCATCCTTGAGCTCTCCCGGATGCTTGCCGCTCTCCTGAAGCAAGGAAGCCGCGCCAAGCAGGGTCTGCGAGGCGTAAAGCAGTGCCTTGTCTCGTGGGAGACCGCATTCTACCGCTCCGTCTGCCAACGCCTCCGCAAACAGATAAACAAAGGCAGGTCCACATCCCGAAAGAGCGCTGGCGGCGTCGATCTTTTCCTCTGCCAATTTATCCTGCCTGCCCGCGTGGGAAAGGGCTTGGGCAAAGTCGGCCTCCTGTTGAGGGGTTACGTTGCCGTTAACGGCGTACAGGATCATACCTTCACCGACAGAAACGGGGGTGTTGGGCATAATGCGAATGATGGGGCAAGGAATTTCAGCCATCTGCTCTATGGCAGAAATGGAAAGGCCCGCCGCCATGGAGATCAGCACGGGGGCTTTTGCTCCGGCCTTCAAAAAAGGACGCAGAGTATCAAACAATCCCGCAAATCCCTGCGGCTTGGCTCCGAGGAAGATATAATCACAGGTTTTGGTCAGGGTTTCCGTATCACACACCTGCCCACCGCAAAGAGTAGAAAGCGCCGTTGCCTTTTCGGGCATGGTGTCACAGAGAAAAATGTGATTGCTTGCAATCACTTTAGAAACGGCGCATGCAAGGGCACCGCCCATGTTGCCGCAACCGATGAATCCAAAATCAGGCTGATTCATAAGGAACATCCTTTCTTTCCGCTTAACGGATCTGACCGTTTCCGCGGACGATATATTTGTAGGTGGTCAGCTCGCAAAGTCCCATGGGACCTCTGGCGTGAAGCTTTTGGGTGGAAATGCCGATCTCACACCCAAGTCCAAACTCTCCGCCGTCAGTAAAACGGGTGGAGGCATTCACATATACGGCCGCACTGTCAACCGCGGCTGTAAAATAGGACGCGGTTTCGGTGTTTCGCGTTACAATGGCCTCGCTATGGTGCGTGGAATGCTTGGCAATGTGCGCAACCGCATCCTCCACGCCGTCCACCAAACCGACAGCCAGAATATAGTTGAGAAATTCGGTGTCAAAATCGCTATCGGAGGCGGGAGCGCCTTCTATGATCTTTTGTGCATCCCCATCCAAACGAAGCTTTACAGGCTCTTTTCCGTTTTGCTTGCGCGCGTCAACCAAACGCGCCTTCAGCATGGGCAAAAAACGGTCTGCGATCTTGCGATCGACCAGACAAACCTCTGCCGCGTTGCAGACCGACGGACGGCTGGTTTTTGCATTTTCCAGAATATCCAGCGCCATATCAAGATCGGCATCCCGATCCACGTAGATATGACAGATGCCGGTTCCGGTTTGAATGCAGGGAACCTTTGCATTCTCCACACAAGCGCGGATCAGTCCCGCACCGCCACGCGGAATCAGAAGATCGACGTAATCTACGGCGGTCATCAGCTCGTTAGCCCCCGCGCGTGTGACGTCCTCCAGCATATTGATAAAGGTTTCGGAAAGCCCTTCCCGACGAAGTCCTTCGCGCAAGGCCGACACAATGGCATGTGAGGAGCGATAGGCTTCCTTGCCACCGCGCAATACACACACGTTTCCGCTTTTGAGCGCCAACGCCGCGGCATCGGAGGTCACGTTCGGGCGGCTTTCGTAAATGATCGCCACCACGCCCATCGGTACCCGCGTTTTTTCAATGAGCAGCCCGTTCGGCCGCTCCACGCGATCGATCACACGTCCAACCGGATCGGAAAGCCCGATCACCTCGCGGATCCCGTTGGCCATTCCCTTGATGCGCTCGGCAGTCAAGCGTAAGCGATCGATCATCACGTCATTCATCTGTTCCCGTGCAGCCTCTACGTCCTGGGCGTTTGCCGCAAGGATGGCTTCGGTGTTCGTCTCCAGCGAATCGGCCATAGCAAGAAGCGCGGCATTCTTTGCTTCGGTATTCAACATGGCAAGCGCGGCGGTTGCCGCCTTCGCCTGCTGCAAAATTTCAATCGTAGTCATAAGTTGTCCTCACGTTATTTCGCGCAGAAAAGGGTTCCCACCGCTTTTCCGTCAAACAGATCGTACAAAAGCGTTGGAGCCTCCCCGTTCAGGATCACCATGTCACATCCCGCCTTCATACAGATCTCGGCCGCGTGAAGCTTGGTTCGCATCCCGCCCGTACCCAGAGAAGAGCCTTCCCCGCCACCCAGTGCGAGGATATCTTCAGAAAGTGTATTCACACGCTCAATCAGCTTGGCATTTGGATCCTTCCTCGGGTCTGCCGTGTACAATCCGTCGATATCCGACATCAAAATCAATCGCTCCGCGCCCACACTCACTGCCACCATCGCGGAAAGCGTATCGTTATCGCCTACCTTGATCTCGTCGGTTGCAATGGTATCGTTTTCGTTGATGATCGGAAGCACACCAAGCTCCAAAAGCCGACGCATGGTGTTTTGGAAATTGTGATAGCGATCGTCATGGCGAAAATCCGAGCCGGTTAAAAGGAGCTGCGCCACGGTGTGATGGTATTCCTGAAACAGCTTATCATAGGTATACATCAATTCGCACTGCCCAACGGCCGCCGCCGCTTGCTTTGTGGGAATATCTGTGGGACGCTCCTTGAGCGAGAGCTTTCCAATACCCATTCCGATCGCACCGGAGGAAACGAGGATCACCTCGTGCCCCGCATTTTTCAAATCGCTTAACACACGGCAAAGGGCTTCCACGCGACGAATATGAAGGCATCCCGTGGGATGTGCCAGCGTAGAGGTTCCAACCTTTACAACGAATCTCATTTGACGAATCTGCTCCTTCCAAGCACCCTTTCACTTTAGCGTGCTAATATATTATAATATTATAATCAAAAATGCGCGTCCCGTCAAGTGAAAATTGAAAAAAAGAAGAACATTTTCAAAAAAAGGCAATTCTCACTTGCAAATAGGCGGAAACTGTGTTAAAATAATAAAGATTGAACATAAAAGAGGTATATCATGATTACAATTTCCAATTTGAGCTTTCACTTTGGAGGTCAGCTTCTCTTCAAGGACGTTGACCTGAAATTCACCCCCGGAAACTGCTACGGCATCATCGGTGCCAACGGCGCCGGAAAATCCACCTTTCTCAAGATTCTTTGCGGAGAGCTGGAGCCCTCCACGGGTGAGATCTCGATCCCCGAAACGGTTCGGATGTCGGTGCTTCGCCAGGACCACTTCGCATTTGACGAGTATACGGTTTTGGACACGGTGATGATGGGAAACCGCCACCTGTATGACGTGAAGGTGGAAAAAGACGCCATCTATGAAAAAGAGGATTTCAGCGAGGCCGATGGAATCCGTGCCTCCGAATTGGAAGCCGAATTTGCCGAGATGAACGGCTGGGAAGCCGAATCCGAGATCTCGCGCCTGATCCAGGGTCTTGGCATGAGCGATGAACAGCTTTACGATTGCATGGCGTCTCTCAAGGAAAGCGAAAAGGTAAAGGTCATGCTGGCACAGGCATTGTTCGGGAATCCTGATATCATCATGCTGGACGAGCCCACCAACGGTCTTGACATTGACGCGATCCTGTGGCTGGAGGATTTTCTCGCCGATTACTTCGGCACGGTTCTTGTGGTCTCGCACGACCGTCATTTTCTCAATGACGTTTGCACGAATATTGTGGACATCGACTACAGCGGCATCAAAATGTATGTGGGCAACTATGAGTTCTGGTACGAATCCAGTCAGCTCATTCAGCGCATGATCAAGCAACAGAACAAAAAGGCCGAGGAAAAAATCCGCGAGCTGCAAACCTTTATCGCGCGCTTTTCGGCAAACAAATCCAAATCCAGACAGGCTACCTCCCGCCGCAAGCTTCTCGATAAGCTGACCGTGGAGGAGCTCCCTGCCTCCAGCCGCCGC
>JAFVOP010000117.1 GCA_017505745.1 Clostridia bacterium | reverse complement strand
CTGCATGCGGTAAGACCAACCTTGCAATGCTCATCCCGCCGGAAATCTACAAGAAGGCCGGATACAAGGTTTGGACCGTGGGTGATGACATTGCCTGGATCCGCGTGGGTGAGGACGGCAGACTCTACGCCGTGAACCCCGAGAACGGCTTCTTCGGCGTGGCTCCCGGTACCAACGAGCACTCCAACTACAACGCGCTGATGACCACCAAGAAAAACTGCATCTTTACCAACGTGTGCCACGATCTCGACAACAACACCGTTTGGTGGGAAGGCTTGGATAACAATCCTCCCAAGAACGCGCTCAACTGGAGAGGCGAAAAGTGGGATTACACCAAGTATGACAAGGCCGATAAGGTTGGAACCTCCGGCGCACATCCCAACTCGCGTTTCACCGCAATGGCTTCCAACTGCCCCTGCATCTCCCCCGAGTTCAACAGCCTCAAGGGTGTTCCGCTGACCGCGATCATCTTTGGCGGACGCCGCGCAAAGACCGCTCCGCTGGTTTACGAATCCCGCAACTGGCAGCACGGAACCTTCGTTGGTTCGATCATGGCATCGGAGACCACCGCAGCCGCTGCAGGTGCCGTTGGCGTAGTTCGCCGCGATCCTATGGCAATGCGTCCCTTCGTTGGCTATGACATGGGTGACTACTTTGCACACTGGCTCAACATGGGCAAGAAGATCCCCAACGCTCCGAAGATCTTCCACGTGAACTGGTTCCGCACCGACGATGAAGGACACTTCATCTGGCCCGGATTCGGTGATAACATGAGAGTTCTGATGTGGATCCTCGCTCGTTGCGCAGGCGAAGTAGAGGCCGTAGAAACCCCCATCGGTTTTGTTCCGAAGGCAGAAGACATCAACATTGAGGGACTGGATGGCGTGACCGTGGACACCATCCGCGATCTGCTCACCGTAGACAAGGCAAGCTGGCTGGAGGACGTTGAGAATATCAAGGCGTTCTACAAGCAGGTTGGCGACCGTGTTCCCGCCGAGCTTTATGACGAGCTGGCTGCTCTCGAAGCAAATCTGAATCAATAAGCTCTTTTATAGCGAGAAGGCACATCCCCTTGGATGTGCCTTCTTCGTATTTATTTGTCTTGATTCAGTAATGCTTCCGCATTCCGATTCCCTTCTTCAAACGTGACCTCAGGAAGAGCCACCAGAGAGTTCAGGCTTTGACAGTGGCGGAACGCGTTCTTCCCCACCGCTTGCGCGCCCCCGAGATCGATGAACTCCAGATTCAGACAATCCGCAAAGCAGGATGCCGGAATTTCCTTCAAGGATTTCGGCAAGGTGACCGACCGCAATGCCGAGCAACGGTAAAAGGCATTCACACCGATCGTTGCAAGCTTGGAGCTTCCTTCAAAGGTTACGTTCTCCAGACTGATGCATCCAAAACATGCATTCTCGCGGATCTCGGTCACCGACTCCGGAATCTGAAGCTGCGTGAGTCGCAAGCATCCTGCAAATGCACGCACACCCACTGTTTGTAAGAAATCCGGCAAAGTGACCGACAAAAGCGGTTCGCATTCATAAAATGCGTAATTTCCAAGTTGTTTACAAGTGGAAAGAAGCGTTACGGAGGTCAGGTAGGGCGGATAATAGCCCTTTGAAAAATCGGGAGTTTCCGCTCCGAAAAGATAGCCGAGATACGTATGCTCCGTTGCACTTCCCCCAACAAAAGGCAACGTAAGATTGCGCAATCCAATGCATCCCTCCAAAGCCCCGATCCCAACCGAGGTAAGATTGGCACCAAATTCCAGTACCGTGAGCGAAAAACAGGAATCCAACGCGTGCGCGGATATTTTTGTTAGATGCTCGGTATTGATCGCCAATAAGCTTCCACAATAATACAGAGAATAGCTGCCAAGCTCGGTCATTGAGGATGGGAGCATTACACAAATGAGATCGTTGCAATCAAACAAGGCATAATCGGTCAGCTTTTGATCGTCTCCCCCCAACTCCAAATATTCAAGGGATGGCGGAACCGTGGATGGATTATCGATATACTTTTCTGCTTCGAACAAGTACCCCAAAAACTGTTCCGCGGAATCGTCCGCTCCCAAAAGAGGGGTACGCAATGCCGTCAACGAACTGCAATCGGAAAGAATCCCTTTCCCAATTGCTTGAATGGAATCCGGCAAATAAAGCTTTTTCAACGTACTTTTTCCGGCAAACGCCGCATCTGCGATCGCGGTAACCGGAAGCCCTTGGATCTCGGTTGGCACGCGCACGGAGGAATCACTTCCCGTGTAGCCCGTGACCGTAATTTTCCCGTTTTCCGATGAAACGGTGAATGCAAGGGCGTCGGTTTCCCGCAGATCTGCAAAAGACGCCCGCAATTCCTCTATCTTTTCTTTTGCAGTCTCGTCCTCGGTATAATCCGCGCGCAGAGCCTCTGCGATCTCCTCCACGGTTTCGGCAACCAAAGGCTCCTCGGTTTCCTCGTCTTGATTTTTGGAGGAGGAACAGGAGGCAATGGAGATACATAAGCCGACTGTTACAAGCACCGCAATGATTCTTTTTTTCAGGTTCATACGTTTCCGATCCTTTCCGGCAGCATTCTTTTCTATATTGTACCATAAAAACATCGCATTCGCAAGTCCCCTTCCTCACAATTCATAATTATTTCAATTCTATTACAAAATCTTCTTGTGTTCTTCCCAAAAGAATGGTATAATAGATATCAGAAATAACAGAAAGGAGACGGGCCGATGCAACTGACAATTTCGGAGGAACAAAGCGGCATGCTGTTACGGCAAATGCTCAAGCAGCTTCGTCTGTCATCAAAAATGATCCGTCACCTGAAGTTTCTGCCGGACGGGATCTTAGTAAACGGAGCACACGTGACGGTTCGCTACGTCCTTCGCGCGGGAGACCGCTTAACGCTGGCCACCGAGGACGAAGTCTCCGCACCGATCAAGCCGGTAGATCTTCCCATCGAGATTCTGTACGAGGACGAGGATCTGGTGGTTCCCTCCAAGCCCGCCAATATGCCCACACACCCTTCGTGCGATCACTACGAGGACACGGTTGCCAACGCGCTTGCTTATCGCTATTCAAAGAGTGGAATCTCCTTTGTTTTTCGCCCCATCAACCGGTTGGATCGCAACACCAGCGGATTGCTCTTGATCGCGCGTAATCGCATTGCTGCAAGTTGCTTGAGTGAAGCCATGCAGCGCGGAGCGATTCAAAAGCGTTATCTGGCGGTTTTGGACGGCGTACTCCCGGAAGACCGCGGAGTGATCGACCGGCCGCTTCATCGAACCGCGCAAAGCGTGATCCTGCGAGAAATCTGCTCCCCCGATGCCCCCGATGCTTCGCCCTCCGTTACCGAATACCGCGTATTAGCGCGAGGGGAATCGCATACGCTGGTGGAAGCACGCCCAATTACGGGACGCACCCATCAGCTCCGCGTGCATTTTGCATCGCTCGGACACCCGATCACGGGGGACGATCTTTACGGCGTTGCCTCTCCCCTGATCGCTCGACACGCGCTACACGCCTATACGCTCACCTTTCCGCATCCGTCCCGAGACAAAACGCTTTCTTTGAAGGCACCTCTTCCAAATGATCTGCAAGAGCTGATTCACGCCTGCTTTCCCGAATTGAATTTCTCCTACGAAAGGAGTCTTCCATGACCGCAGAAAAAAGCATCCAAACCGAAAAAAAACTCCCCCGCTTCTGCATCGCCGTTTATATCCTGGCCGCTATCAGTGCGGTACTTTATTTCCTATTCACCCAAAGCACCGCCTTTTCCGATTGGTTTAATCTCCACATCAGCGCGTGGGGGCGGCAGCTTTTGGCGATCCTCACAGCCTGGATCCCCTTCTCCCTGGCTGAAGCACTGCTCCTTCTGATTCCCTTCTGGCTGGTTCTTTTGATAGGCATCGGAATCAGACATTACTGTGCAAGCAATCGCTCGGTATTGGTTTACGTGGGGATTCTACTGTCTGCCGTTTGCATCGTTGGAATCCTGTTTGTGTGGAACTTTGCCGCCGGCTATTACGGAAGCACACTGGACCAAAAGCTCGATCTGGAGCGCAAAAAAAGCAGTGCCGAAGAGCTCTATCAAACGGCGGAGCTCCTTTCCGAGGAAATACGATCGCTGTCTGATGAGATCATTTTTTTAGAGGACGGAGCCTCGCTCATGCCCTATTCCTATGACGAAATGAACGAAAAGCTCCTCTCGGCTTACGATCGGTACTGCGAGGATCACTCTTTTCTGACCACCTTTCACAGTCGCGTCAAGCCCGTGATGCTCAGTGAACCGATGTCTTATACGCATATCACGGGAGTTTACACCTTCTTTACCGGAGAAGCAAATATCAACGTCAATTTTCCCGACTACACCGTCCCTTACACAGCTGCGCACGAATTGGCGCATCAACGCGGCATTGCGCGTGAGGACGAGGCAAATTTCGTCGCGTTTTTGATCTGCATGGAATCGGAGGATCCCTATATCCGTTACAGCGCATGCCTCAACGTCTATGAGTACGTGCTTTCCGCGCTCCGTTCTGCCAACAAGGATCTGTACCGCACGTCGTATGCCGGACTTCCGCAGGAGGTTCGGGATGAGGAGGCGGCATATAGCCGTTTCTTTGAAAAATACCGTGAAAACGTTGCCGCAAACGTAAGCGAATCGGTAAACAACTCCTATTTGCAAAGTCAAGGCTCCGCCGAAGGTACGCGCAGCTATAATATGGTGGTTGATCTTGCCGTAGCCTACTATCGACCGCAATTCAACTGATCCTCACCGCATTGGGTAAATTCGCATAAACTGACAGTAGATCGCTCTGTTGAATTCGACGGAAACAAACAAAATTTTTTTGAAAAAAGCAAGAAAACACTTCCTTTTTACAAGGGAGTGTGCTATAATAATAGTATCGACCGTGCATTGCTTTGGGCTTGCATGCGGTCGCATTCATTTTCTTTGAAATGGCAAATTCAGCAAAGGAGCAAGGAGCGCCTGGCGCCGCGTTCCCATAGATGATCATGACCACTAAAATCCGAATCCGCGGCGGAACACCCTTGCAAGGAAGCATTTCCATCAGCGGAATGAAAAACGCCGCACTTCCCATCCTGTTTGCAACGATTCTCGTACGCGGCTCCTGTGTATTGGAAAACATTCCGCAGGTGAGTGATATCACATCTACGCTGGAGATCCTACGCCGAATGGGAGCGAAGATCACGGTTCGCAAAAACCGTTCAATCCGTATTGACACCGCAAAGATCGAGCAAGGCTCCGCGCCCTACGATCTGGTACGGCAAATGCGAGGCTCCACGTACCTTTTGGGTGCCGAGCTTGGACGCTTTGGAACCGCAACCGTTGGTTGGCCGGGAGGGTGCGATTTCGGCTCGCGTCCGTTGGATCAGCACATGAAGGGGTTTGAGGCTTTGGGTGCCACGGTTTCCACCGATAAAGGATATATCCGTTTGTCGGCCGAAAACGGACTACGCGGAAGCTCGGTATATTTTGACGTTGCCTCGGTTGGGGCTACGGTCAACGTAATTTTGGCCTCGGTTTTGGCAGAAGGAACCACGATCATTGATAACGCCGCGCGAGAGCCGCATATCGTTGACCTTGCGAACTTTCTCAATTCCTGCGGTGCGAATATCACCGGCGCAGGTACCAGTGTGATCAAAGTGCACGGAGTAAGCGAGCTTCACGGATGCACCTATACCATTATTCCCGATATGATCGAGGCCGGCACCTACATGGTAGCTGCCGCAATTACCGGTGGAAATGTAAAGATCCGCTCGGTAATTCCAAAGCACGTGGAAACCATCACGGCAAAGCTTTGCGAGATGGGAGTTGCAGTGGAGGAGTTGGACGATGCCGTTATCGTGAAAGGCACGGGAGAGCTGCGAAACGTCAACATCAAAACCCTGCCCTATCCCGGATTTCCCACCGATATGCATCCGCAATTTGCTCCTCTGCTCTGCCTGGCGAACGGCGTGAGCTGTGTGCAGGAGGGCATTTGGGAAAATCGCTTCCGCTACGTGGATGAATTGCGAAAAATGGGCGCCTCGGTGCGCATGGATGGCAGAACCGCTACCTTTTTGGGCATTGAAAAGCTGGAAGGTGCCCCTGTGGAAGCCATGGACCTGCGCGCGGGAGCCGCTCTTGTGATTGCGGGCCTTGCGGCAGAGGGTGAAACCGAGATCGGCGGTGTAAAGTACATCAAGCGCGGCTACGAGGATATGATCGGTAAGCTGAAAAAGCTGGGCGCCGACATTGAAGAAATCGGGACGCCGATTGCCGAGCTTGCTCCCGAATATCCCTAAAGAAAAAAACGCGAACAGATCAATGGGCGATATTCTTATCGGAGAAATAACGAATCAATTTACTTTAGTTAATACGCAGTAAACAAATAGATAGCCCCGACAGATTTCAAGGTCTGTCGGGGTTCTTCTTGTTCCGTTCGACAAATTGAAGTTTGTCGCTCCGTCAAACTGAACGTTTCTTGTGCATCTTAACTCAACAATATCCTTAAATAGCCTTAATAGAACTCAGTTAGTTTTCTGTCAAGTTCTCTTATCTCTTCATTAGAAGAAATTTCGCCTAACAAAGCAATTTTTTCAATTTCCTCTCTATCTATGCGCAATTTCTCAATTTGCTCCAAATATTCTTCGTCTAATGATACCCCAAATATTGCACCATACTCCTCACGTACCACATTGCTGAAATAGTCCGGTTGCATTTCAAAGTGGGCAAGACCTAACCATTCAGGAATACAATCAATCCCCAGCTCCTCTTTAGCCTCTCGTACCATTGCCTCACGCATGGTTTCACCTTCCTCCGGGCATCCTCCAAATATTTCCCAGCTTTTTCGCCAATGATTAAATCCCATAAGATAATCTTTGCCTATCTTTACAACAAGCAGGCAGACCGTTATAGGCGAAAATTGCAAAGCCGCATCCTCTTCAGCGATTTTTATAAGCTCTAATAATTTATTTCCAGACTGGTCTATTGCTAACATATATGTCTCCTTTCACAACTACAAATTCTTATTTATCGTTCTGTTTTATCGCCAGTTTCGCCTTTGTATTACAGCGTTGCAAGCAACGCCGGCTTCGGGCAAAGCCCATACCCCTAAGGTTGCGAGCACCCAAAGGCTCCCTCCGGGAGGGAGCTGGCGCCGTAGGCGACTGAGGGAGAGCGCGATACAATAAGATTTATCCAAACCTAAAGTCACGCAGGCTCCTTCCACCGCATACCCAGCGCCCTCTCGGAGGGAGGCTTTCCGTTAGCCCCATTATACCACAAATCGGCAGAGAAAACAAATTCTCTGCCGAAATTTTGTGTTCGCAAACTCTCCGTTAAGAACAACAGAGAAAATCTGTTCGCGTTTTTTTCTTATTTCTTTAAGCATTCAAGAAGTGTTTTTTCTCCAAACGCCGTCTTCCAATCCGATGCAAAGCCTGCAACGGAGGTATCGGTGGTGGGGTGCTGCAACAGCTTCTTCATCACGTCGCTTCCAACGGTTGCGGTGTGGCATCCAACGGCAGCCACGTCCAAAACCTCTTTCGCGGTCTTAAAGCTGGCCGCAAGGATCTGCGTGGTTGTGCCGGAGATGGCAAAGATCTCGGCAATGTCTGCCACTGTTCCAACACCGTCAGCACAAATGTTTTCCAAACGGCTGACGTAAGGAGCTACGTACGCAGCTCCTGCATTGGAGGCCAGGAGCGCCTGCGCCGCGGTGAGTACCGCAGTTACCGTAATGCCGTAACCCTTTGCAGAAAGGGTTTGTACCGCGCGCAACCCCTCATCGGTGGCGGGGATCTTAACGAACGTGTTCTTTCCGAGGAACGCCACGATCGCCTCTGCCTCTTCCACGATCTTTTCGTAGGTCGACTCGGTCACCTGTACGTGCAGCTGACGCTCCGAGCCAATGATCTCACGGATCGAGCGAAGCAGCTTCAATACGTCCCCTCCCTCCTTGGAAAGGATCGTAGGGTTCGTGGTAACGCCAACAATGGGATAATACGTGTTAAAATAACGAATGTCCTCAAGATTTGCAGTATCCAAAAGCAATTTCATGGTTGATTTCCTCTTTTCTTATATCTTTATTTTTGATCAGTCGCCACAGTTTTCCCAGTTGTGATAAACATCCATCACGTCGTCGTCATCCTCCAGTTTTTCAATGAGAAGATTCATAAACTTGATGTCATCCTCACTCTCAAGGGTTACGTAGTTGGATGCCTGCTTCGTCTTTTCTGCCGAAAGGATCTCATAGCCTGCATTCTTTAATTCATCCTGGATCGCGTACACATCATCGGGCTCGGTGGTCACAACAAACACTTCTCCATCCGCCTTGAAATCCGATGCGCCGGCTTCCAACGCAGTTTCCATCAGCTTGTCCTCGTCCACATCGCCGTCCTCGTTGTTGATCACGATCTCTCCAACATCGGTAAAGAGATAGCCCACGCAACCGGTCTGTCCCATATTTCCGTGGTATTTGGAGAAATACGCGCGTACGTTTCCGGCGGTACGGTTGCGATTGTCGGTGGTAGCGGTCACGATCACGGCAATACCGGCGGGGCCGTAGCCTTCATATACGACTTCCTCGTAGGTCTCGCCCGTAGAGCCAAGCGCCTTTTTGATGCAACGCTCAATGTTATCGTTGGGCACGTTGTTTGCTTTTGCCTTCTGAATCAGATCGCGCAGCTTGGAGTTGGATGCAGGATCGCCTCCCCCTGCTTTTACCGCAACGGTGATCTCCTTACCGATCTTGGTAAAGATTTTGCCTCTCGCGGCGTCGGTCTTTTCTTTTTTGTGCTTGATATTCGCCCATTTGCTATGTCCTGACATGGTATTCTGTATATCCTTTCAATAATAAATCTTTAAATCTTCTCGATCTTTTTCAAACAGATCAGATCGAAGGCGTTCCCCAAAACGGTTTTGGTGGCATCGGTGAGCAACAGACGGGTATTTTTCACGTTTTCATCCTCAGCGCCCAGAATCGTGCAGTTGTGATAAAAACGGTTGAATGCCGCCGCCACACTGAGAATATAGCGCGCGATCACCGAAGGCTCGTAGGTTTCCAGTGCCTCGCACACCTTTTCTTCAAACATCGAAAGCACCTTTGCCAGCGCAGTTTCCTCAGGGGTGCTGACTGCAAGCTTTCCGCCCACGGGTGCTTCTGCACGGGCAAGGATGGAGCAAGCTCTTGCATAGGTGTACTGCACATAGGGGCCTGTATTCCCCTCAAAGGACAAGGCATCCTCCATCACAAAGTTGATGTCCTTCATACGGGTGTTGGAGAGATAGTAGAATACGATTGCGCCAACACCGATCTGCTCGGCAATCTTTTCCTTATCGGGCAGGTTGGGGCTCTTTTCTTCCATAATGCCCGCAACCTTTTCGGCGGCAAGGGCAAAGAGATCGCGCAACAGGATCACGTTTCCCGTACGGGTTGCCAGCTTTGCGCCGTTGATGCTTACGGTACCGTAAGGCACATGCACCAGCTTATCTGCCCAATCGTAACCCATCAGCTCCACAACCTTAAACCACTGTGCAAAGTGCAAGCTCTGCCCCGCGCTGGTGACGTATACCGATTTGTCAAAATCGTAAAGCTGCTTGCGGTCATAGGCTGCCGCAATATCACGCGTGGGATAGAGCGAAGAACCGTCACGCTTGAGGATCAGACATGGAGGCATATGATACTCGGAAAGATCCACGATCGATGCACCGTCATCCAATTTTAAAAGCCCGGCATCGCGCAGCTTTTGTACCTGATAGGGCATTTCGTTGGTATAGTTACTCTCGCCTTTATAGCTATCGAAGGTAATACCGAGCTGTGCATAGATCTCATCGTTTGCTTTCAGCGAAAGCTTTACCAGCCAACGCCAAAGCGCAAGATTTTCCTCATCCCCCTGCTCCATCTTGCAAAATTCAGCTCTTGCCTCGTCGGCAAGCGCAGGGTCTGCCGGGATCCCCAATTCCGCATTTCCGGAAATGGCATTGTTGATACGCACGTAAAGATCGACCAGTGCATCCACGCCACCGTTCTCTACGGTTTCGCGATTTCCCCATTTTTTATAAGCGACGATCAGCTTACCAAACTGGGTGCCCCAGTCGCCTACATAGTTGATTCCCACACACTTGTAGCCTGCAAACTCGTGCAGCTTTCGGAGCGAATGCCCAATAACTGTGGTGCCCAAATGGCCGATGTGGAAGGGCTTGGCAAGGTTAGGAGAAGAATAGTCGAACACAACCGTCCTTCCTTCCCCGGTTTCGGGAGACCCGTAGCGCGCCCCCTTTTTGGAAACCTCGGAAAGCATATGGCAAGTCAGATATTCACCACTCAAATAAAGATTGAAATAGCCGCCCACAACCTCGGCTCTCTCTACCGCCTCATCCGAAAATCCGTCGGCAATTGCCTGTGCGATCTGCACGGGTGCGCGGCGAAGGATCTTGCTGAGCTTGAAGCACGGGAAGGCAAGGTCTCCCATATTGGCATCGGGGGGATATTCCAGCATTGCGGCAACGTCCTGCGCACTCAGCTCTGCTTCAGAGTTGATCGCATGCACCTTTTCCACGATCTGCTCGGCAATGCGTTTCTTAATGGTCTGCATAGTAAATCCTTTCAAACAGTTATTAACATCTTATTATACTACAAAACAAATATCTTTTCAATACCTTTTTGCAATTTCTTTATTTTTTCGAGGTAAGATCGGCGGTTTTGGCGTCAATAAAGCGTAAAAGTTCGTCACGGTCCAGCAAAAGCTGTGCGCCGCGCGTGCCCGAGCTGACCGTAATACGTTCAAATTGCAACGCGCTCTCATGCACCCACGTGGGAAACTTCTTTTTCATGCCGATGGGAGAAACGCCTCCTCGGATATACCCCGTGAGCGCCAACAGATCCTTGACGTGGATCATTTCGATCTTTTTGTTTCCAGTAATCGCAGCGGCGCGGCGCAGATCGATCTCCTCGGCAACCGGAACACAAAAGACCAGCGGCCCGGTTTTGTCACCTTTGGCAACCAGTGTTTTAAACATCTGCTCGGGCGGATACCCCACCTGCTCGGCAATGTGCATCCCGCTCAGATCATTCTCATCCACCTCGTATTCCAACACCTCAAAGGAGATCTTTGCGGCGCAAAGTATACGCATAGCATTGGTTTTGATCATAGAGTTATACCTTTCTTTTAAAGTTTCCAAAAATCTCGCTCACCTTTGCAAAGCTTGCAAACGTATCGGGATAACGTTTCAGGATACGCATCATTTCACCGATCTGCCGCTTGTTGATGATGCAGATCAGCATGTATTTGTCGGTATCGGAATACATTCCGTGCACCCTGATCTCGGTTACTCCGTGCTTCATCTTTTGAAGCAGCTCAGCAGAAAGCTCCTGCGGATGTGCCGTAACGATTTCAAACTTGTAGCCGTTCTTTAAACCGCTCAAGCCATTATCCACAATAACATTGGCAATAAAAAGGTTGAGAAGCGTGCAAACAACGGGAGTAACCTTCATCCCGTATACAAAAAAGGCAATGAATACCACACTCGCATCCATAATAAAGGCAACATAAGCAATGTTCATATCGGGCTTTGCGCGCTTCAAAAGCGCGGAGATCCCGTAGGTCCCTCCACTGGCACCAAATCGTTTGAGCATAATGGAAAAGCCAACCCCTGAAATCACACCGGTCAGAATGCAGGCAAATACCACGTTAAAATCTTCCCCGTTATTGACAAGGCAGTATGGGATGGCTCCAAACGCCGCCCAAAGCTGGGGAGTAAAGGATTGCACCAGCATATAAATCACGAGGATCATACCCAGCTTACGGTTGACGAACACCGAAAGCAGAATAAAAATCGGCAGATTGAATGCAAGCATCAAAATCGACCAGCTGATCTGATCCGCAAGAAGATAGTGCGTGATAGTGGCTAAGCCGCCCACACCTCCGGGTGCGAATCCATTGCTGTTCTGGAAAAAGAAATACGCAGTTCCAACGATCAAACCGGCAATGATCGCCGTAAAAATATCCAACGCAAGCGTTTTGATTCCGTTGCTCTGTTTCATATTCAATTCAATCCTCTTCTTATTTTCCATATTCCTCGATCATTTCGCGTGCGGCGTTTCGCTGCACGTCGGTTACCTCGATACCGCCCAGAATTCTTGCGATCTCCTCCACGCGGGAGTCGGGATCCAAAAGCTTCACGTCTGTTTCAGCGCGTCCCTCTCGCTCGGTTTTGGTGATCAGAAAATGATCGGTTGCCAAGGAGGCGATTTGCGCCGAGTGGGTCACGCACAAAACCTGGGCGTGCCTTGCGGTTTCAGCAAGCTTGATGCCCACCTTGCGTGAGGTCTTTCCCGAAATTCCCGTATCGATCTCGTCAAAGATCACGGTTGCGGCACCGTCGCGGTCATTGAGAACCGAGCGCAATGCCAGCATGATGCGCGAAAGCTCGCCGCCGGACGCGATCTTGATCATGGGAGCCAAAGGCTCACCCGCATTGGTGGCGATCAAAAATTCCACGTCATCGGCACCGTGCTCGGAAAGCTCGGTTGAAGTAATGGCGATCTCAAAGCGCACCTTTGGCATATCCAAAAAAGTGAGCGCCTCGGTAACCGATTTCATCACCTCGTTTGCCGCCTGCTTGCGCAACCTTGTCAGAACCGTGGCAGCCTCTTTCGCTTCGGCAATCAAGCGAGCCTTCTGCTTTTTCAGTTGCTCCAAAAGCTCGTCGGAGCACTCGATCTCCTCCAGTTCCCGAGCGGCACGGGCGCGGAATGCAAGGATTTCCTCTACGCTGTTGCCGTACTTCCGTTTCAGCTTGGAAATGGCATCCAGCCGCCCTTCAATACGGTCAATGCGCACGGTGGGGTCCTCACGGTCCGTGTCCGCAAATCCTGCCACCGTCTCTGCAACGTCCTCAATCTCGGAGATCGCGGTTGCAAGACGCTCAAGCAATCCGTCGGTTCCGTCGATCAGGCCGTCCAAACCCTCCAGGGCACGCTCGGCACGCGAAAGCAAGGAAAGCGCCGAAACCTTATCTCCACCGCGAAGCGCGCGATAGCAAAGCTCTACCTGGCGGTTGATCTGCTCGAGATTCAACAGTCGGTCGCGCTCCCGAAGCAGAGGCTCCTCTTCCCCTTCGGAAAGCTTCAGTGAATCAATATCGGAGATTTGAAACGAAAGGATCTCCTTCATACGAAGCTTTTCGGATTCGTCACGCGAAACCGATTCGATCTTTTTCTGCGTTTGCCTGAGTTCCCGATAAATTTGGGAATACGCGGACAATGCGGCTTCGGGATGCGCGTATGCATCTAACAGCTCCCGATGCGCGCTTTTTTGCAGCAGCTTTTGACTGTCGGATTGCCCGTGAATGCTCACAAGCATCCTCGCAATTTCACGTTGGAGCGTTTGGGTAATCGTTTGTCCGTTCAAGCGGGTTTGGGAACGACCGTCCGCGTTCAACGTACGCTGCAGCATCAGGCTGCCGTCCTCACAGGGAAATCCCATATCTGCAAGCGCGCGGCAAACGTCGCAAGAAAGCTCCTCAAATACCGCACTGACCTGTGCCGCCGCGGCTCCTGTACGGATCAGCTCGCGTGACACACGGTTTCCAAGCAATAAATTGATGCTATCGATAATAATGGATTTTCCGGCTCCGGTCTCACCCGTCAGCACCGAAAAGCCCTTGCGAAAATCCAGATCCACGCGGCGGATCACCGCGATGTTTTCAATATGTAATGCACGTAACATGACGGTTATTTCTGGCGCATATTGCGGAAATATTCAGCAATTTCACATGCGCTGGCTTCATTTCTGGATACGATGAGAATCGTATCGTCCCCCGCAACGCATCCAAGGATCTGCGGCTGATGCATCCCGTCAATCCCAACCGCTACCGCCTGGGCCATACCCGAGTAGGTTTTGAGAACTACGGTATTAAGCGCATAATCCACACTAACGATTGAATCGGTGAGTGTACTGCCGAAATTCATGCTTCCGGTAAGATCGCTCTGTCCACCGGGCAATACGTAACGGTAGGTGCCCTTTCCGGTGGTCATTTTGGAGATCTTCAAAGCGCGGATATCGCGCGAAACCGTTGCCTGGGTCACATTATAGCCATGCGCCCGCAAGCGCTCAATCAGCTCGTCCTGCGTTTCGATCTCATAATCGGAGATCAGCTCCAACATTTTTTCCTGTCTGTTCTTCTTCATATCTTTATGCTCTTTCCATTCGAATATTTGACCGCATCACACCTTTGAATCGGTCATTTTCTGCCGCAGCTTACGATAAAAACCCGAGTGCTTTAAGCGGATCAAATTCGTTTGCAGATCCGATTTGGTAACCCGAACCACTTGGTTGCGGTAGAGTTCAAAATTCATTCTTCCGTCCACCGTCAGGTAAAGCATCTTTTCACGCGCACAGATATTGCGCACCTCCAAAACAGACGAATCCGGGAAGATCATCGGGCGCGCGATGAAGGAGTGCGGGCAGATGGGAGTGACGCAAAAGCAAGGAACCCGCGGGTCGACCAAAGCTCCCCCCGCAGACATCGAGTATGCCGTGGAGCCCGTGGGGGTGGCAACGATCAATCCGTCGGCACGGTAGGTCGTTACGGGCACTCCGCCCTCGGAAAGCTCCAGATCGATCATACGCGAGACCGAGCCGTTAGAGATCACGGCATCGTTGAGCGCGTAACAGAAGGATCGAAGCTCATTGTCCGCGTAAAGCTCTACGCGAAGCATGGAGCGTTGCTCCAGCTCATACTCGCCCGTAACCAAACGGGAAAGCTGATCCAGCTCACCCATTTCGAGCTCTGCCATGTATCCGAGACGTCCGAGATTGATTCCCAAAATCGGTGTCCCGCGGTGTGCGGCACGGCGCGCGGCCTCAAGAATGGTTCCGTCGCCTCCAAGCACGATCAAAATATCGGCTTCGGCATACATGGACTCCAGCGGCAAATACCGAAACTCCTCGCGGTTTTTGTGGATCCGCATCAGCTTTTCCCGGTTGAATGCCGCAATCAGGATCTCGCATCCCTCCTGCATCAAACGACTTGCCACGTTGACGGCTACGTTTGCTTTTTCAAAGATATTAAAGTTGGTAATCAGTGCAATTTTCAGCATATGAACTCCTTCAAAGTGACGTGCGCGTAGAGGTGACCCGGAGCAGATCCTGCTCGGTCACACGTGTCACGCCGGTGCTTTGACGTGTAAAATGAATCAAAAATTCGCGGTTTCCGTCCCCTCCCACGATGGGCGACGGGAGTAATCCAATTGGAACCAAGCCAACCGAGGCTCCCGAATCCAATACGCGCTCGATCGCATAGCGGTGGGCTTTGGGATCCTTTACGATCCCCCCTTTTCCCAGCATGGCTCGTCCAACCTCAAACTGCGGCTTGATCAACACCACGGCGTCGCCGCGCTCCGTAAGCAGACTTGGAAATTGCGGTAAAATATAGGTTGCGGAAATAAAGGAAACATCCATCACAAGAATCTCGGCACGAATGCCTCCAATATCGGCAAGAGAAAGCTCTCGCGCATTTTTATGCTCCAGGGATACTACTCTCGGGTCCTCCAACAGGCATTTGGCAAGCTGGCCAACGCCCGCATCCACGGCATATACCGAGGCGGCTCCGTGTTGAAGCAAGCAATCGGTAAAACCACCGGTCGAGGCCCCGATATCCAGGGCTCGCTTTCCGCAAACGTCGATTTGAAAAGCTTGTAACGCAGCCTCCAGCTTCAATCCCCCACGCCCAACGTAGCGGATCGCGTCATGAATCTCCACGTTGTGTTCTTCTTCCAAAATCGAAGCCGCGGGTTTTGTGATCGCGCGCCCGTCTACCGTTACACATCCGCTCTCAATCAGCACGCGTGCGCGCTGGCGACTTTGAACGTATCCCTTCTCCACCAAATAAAGATCGGCTCTCATCCCTTATTTTTTACGGGTTGCCAGCCACTCTGCCAATGCGCAAAGCGTTTCGGAGCCCGGGTATTTGCGAATCACGGCAACCGCCTCCTGCGTCAGGCGATCTGCGTAAAACTGCGCCTCTTCCACTGTGTAGAAGGAAAGGAACGTATTCTTTCCGTGCTCGGCATCCACACCCACGTTTTTGCCAAGCTCTGCCGCGTCTCCCGTTTGATCAAGAATATCATCCACGATCTGAAACGCGAGCCTGATATTTTCTGCATAGGTGACTACATCTTCCATGCAGGAATCTGTAAGCGAAACACCGGCGGCCAACGCGCCCATCACAGCTGCTGCGCTGATCAGCGCACCGGTTTTGAGCGAGTGGAGCTTGAGAAGCTGGTCGAGGGTCAGTTTTTTCTTCTCTCCCTCCAGATCCATGATCTGTCCGCCAATCATGCCGTAACGACCGGCGCAGTTAGCAAGATATACCACTGCCTTTGCAGAAGCCTCCGCACCCGCCGCCTCATTGGCGCCGGCCACTTCAAACGCGCCTGTCAGTAGCGCGTCTCCCGCCAAAAGCGCGGTGGTCTCTCCAAACACCTTATGATTGGTTGGCTTTCCGCGGCGCATGTCATCGTTATCCATACAAGGAAGATCGTCATGAATGAGCGAATAGGTGTGGATCATCTCTACCGCGCATGCAAAGGGCAACGCGGCGGCATCTTCTCCGCCAAACAGGCGGCAGAATTCAAGCGTCAGACAGGGACGGATCCGTTTTCCGCCCGCAAACAGGCTATATCTCTCGGAATCCAGGAGAACCTGCAGATCCTCGTCCTCCGCGTAGCATTTGCGGAGTGCATTCTCGGTCATCGTCGCGTTGCGATCCAGAATCAGTTGCAAAATCTCATCGGTCATTTCAGCTTTCCTCCACTTGTTCAAAATCCACCAATGCAACCCCTCCGTCGGGCTGCATCGCCAGCATCTTCACGCGTTGCTCTGCCTGCTCCAGCTGGGTATTGCAGGTGCGGATCAGCATCACGCCCTCCTCGTACAGCTTGAGCAGCTCGTTCAGATCGGCATCGCCGCTCTCCAGAAGCTGTAAAACCTCTTCCAATCGCGCCAATGATTCCTCAAAACTTTTATTTTTCTTCGTCATGATCCTTCTCTACTCCTTCCCTATCGGTTGCGGTGGCGTATACCGATCCGTCTGCAAACCGTATCCTTAGCCTATCTCCCACAGAAACCTGGGCGGCTCTTGTAATATTTTTTTCGATTCCCGAAACAAACGCGTACCCGCGGGAAAGCACCGCAAGCGGGCTCATCGCATCCAGCCTAGCACTCCATTCCGAAAGTCGCACGGCCTGTGTTTCCAGCCGCTTTTTCATTGCGCGGTCCAGTCTCTCCTCTACATCAACGGCTCGCTGACGCGGCGCATCGAGAATCCTTTCGGGACGCTTGAACGTGGGAGACGATGCAATTTGCTGCAGGATCCGTTTTTCCTGGGTCAACCGCCCCAAAGTCAGCGTCTGCATCCGTGAAAGCTGCACGTGGAGCCAAGAAAGAAGCTCAAAGCGATCGGGCACAGCCAGCTCTGCCGCCGCGGACGGCGTAGGAGCACGCCGATCGGCAACGAAATCGCAGATGGTAAAATCGCTCTCGTGTCCAACGGCAGAGATCACAGGAATTGAGCACGCGGCAATCGCACGCGCCAGAGCTTCGTCGTTGAAGGCCCACAGATCCTCGGCAGAGCCTCCGCCGCGCCCAATAATGATCACGTCGCAAAGCTTGGTCGCGTCAAAAAATTCAATGCCAAGCTTTAATTGCTCGGGAGCCTCAACCCCTTGCACTGCCGACGGGAACAAGATCATCTCGGCGCAAGGAAAACGTCTCCCCAAAATATTTTTGATATCGTGAACCGCCGCCCCGCTTGGAGAGGTGATCACACCGATGCGCATCGGCATCGCGGGCAACGGCTTCTTTCGGTATTCGGCGAAGAGCCCCTCTGCCTCCAGCTTACGGCGAAGCTGCTCGTAGCGCATCGCAAGCGATCCGATGCCGTCGGGTTGCATCTCGTCGATATAAAGCTGATATTGCCCCGAAGGCCCCCACAGGGATACACGCCCGTGCGCCAGGACCTTCATTCCATCGTTTGGCGTGAACGGAAGCCGCATGGCGTAGGTACGGAACATCACGCTGCGGACCTGCCCTTCCTCGTCCTTGAGCGTCAGGTACAAATGCCCCGATCGCGGGACCGTAAAGTTGGAGATCTCACCCCGCACCCAAACGTCGGAAAGTACACGGTCACCGTCCAGCAGCATTTTCAGATAATCGTTGAGTTGTGTGACCGAAAGCGGTCCTTTGGTGCGCTCCATGCAGCTCTCCTTTCTGTATTTTCAGATCCATTGATCAACACGGTTCAAATGGGATTGCTTTTCAAAAACGCTTTTCTGCAAAGCAGAGAAATTCCAGCCGCGTTATCGGCGGAAAATTGCGGCTCGGCAAAACCGGTATTCGGTCGCGCCGCAAGCACCGACTGCAAATAGCGATTACTCATAACGCCTCCTGCATAGACGATAGGAATGTCCGGATATCGCGCATCCAGTGCTTCGGTCATCGCTTTCAGCGTCGCGCCCAAAAAGGATAGCACGTAGGCGCTCACCTTGGAAGCATCCCGTTCACTCTCCCACATCGTTTGCGCCAGATTCTGCAATCCCGAAAGATTGCAATTTCCGTTTCGCACGCAGATACGGGGCTTGGGCAAGGCACCGCAATACTGCTCCGCCAGGCGCTCCAGCTCTTTGCCGCAGGGAAACTGCAAGCCCATCATCACACCGATACGGTCGATTGCCTGTCCCGCATTGAGATCCTCGGTCTCCCCCACCAATTCTACCGAAAAGGCCTCCTCGGGAGGTGTAACGGACAGCACCTCGGTGGTTCCTCCCGAAACGTGGAAAGCCGCAAACGGACGTTGCATCCACTCGTCCATATGGCCGGAGGAATAAAGCGCCGCCATGATATGACCGTCCTGATGCGAAAAATCAAACGTTGGAACGTCCAGTGCGGCCGCAAAGGCCTGCGCCGCCGCCTGCCCCGCTAAAAAGCACGGCATATAGGAGCCCTCGGCCGAGCGTGGACGCGCCGAATAGCCTACGGCCAATACTTGGTATGGGCGAACCGCATCTTTCAATGCTTCGCATACTCCCGGAAGATTCCGCACGTGCGCAAACACGGCGTCACTCTGTCGCAGACCGCATTCGCCCTCGCGCACGGGAAGCGGAGCTTTGATATTGGCAATCACCTCGCCCTCGAAGGTGCAAACCGCCGCAGACGTGGTGTAATTGCTGGTATCAAATCCTACAAAGCAGGCTTTTTTCATGCTTTTTCCGTGGCCTCGATCTCGTCCTTGGCTCCGTTGAGCAGACCGTTAACAAACGCGCGCATTTTCAGATCGTCAAACTTTTTCACCAATTCAATAGCCTCGTTGAGCGATACCACCTTGGGGATATCGGTTCGGTATCGCATTTCGTAGATGCAAAGCCGCACCGCACATCTGGAAACGGGAGAGATACGGGAGGGCTTCCATCCGTTCGAATGGCGCGTGATCATCTCATCGATCTCCTCCAGATGCTCTCTTACGCCAAAATAGGCCTCCTTCACGTAGGTGTTTTCCGAAATCTCACGAGCCTCCTCCGAGAGTGCATAGATCGCTTCGGGACTTTCCTCGCTACGAAATTCGGTTTCAAACAGCAAGCGGAATACTTCCTCGCGTGCTTCTTTTCTTGTCATTGCAGCCATGTCAGACCTTTCCTTTTTTCCTTTCCTGATCGCTTCGCGCCACATAAGAGCGCATAATCATCCATAATACTCATTATACATCAAAAGTGCAAAATAGTCAACCTATAACGCCAAATCTCTTCATAAAAATTGTATATTTACTGAATATTTTCGGCAAACCGACGCCATTTGTTGCATAAAAAAAGTGAATTACCGATACAATGAAGTAGTTTTATTCCATGTCTACTGCGAGGAGGGATCCTGTGGAGCACTCGGCACGTTCGGCAACCGCCCGTTTTTTTCTGTTTGTGTTGGCGCTGGCACTTCTGGCAGGCCTGTTTTCTTTCTTTGCGCAAGCCTTTGAAATTCCGAAGCAGACCTCGCAAAGCACCTCTGCCCCACGCCCGATCACGGTGGTGATCGATGCGGGGCACGGCGGAGAGGACGGAGGCGCGGTCAGCGCATCGGGGATCTATGAAAAGGATCTCAACCTTGCCATTGCGAAGCAACTTTGCGATCTTTTGACCGCCAACGGAGTGACCGTTGTTATGACACGAACAACGGATACCTTGCTTTATGACCGCAACGTCGACTATCACGGGCGCAAAAAAGCCTTGGACCTGGCAGCCCGCAGAAGGATCGCGGAGGAGACCGAAAACGCGATCTTCGTCAGTATTCACATGAACGCGTACCCCCTGCCGCAATACAGCGGTCTGCAGGTGTGGTATTCCAAGCATCATCCAGAGTCCCACACGCTTGCCGACACCCTCCAAAGCAATGCCCAACGGGTGCTGCAACCCCAAAACAACCGCAAAACCAAGGCGGCCGGCAGCAATATTTATCTGTTGCATCATCTCACCTGCCCCGCGATCCTGGTGGAATGCGGATTCCTCTCCAATGCGGCCGAGGCCGAGCAGTTAAATACCCCCGAATATCAAAAGGAACTGGCCTTTGTCATTGCCCTCGCGATTCTGGAGGCACGCGACCAATAACCGATTGACAAAGCACGGTATTTGTGCTATAATGGGAATATCGAGAAAGAAAGAAGGACGTGCGGTTTCATGAAAGGTCTGAAAACAATTTACATCTGCTCCCAATGCGAGCACAAAACGCCGAAATGGATGGGAAAATGCCCGGCCTGCGGCGCATGGAACTCCTTTGTGGAGGACGTGGTGGAAACCGCACCGGCAGCCTCGGAAAAGATCGCCAAACGTGTAAGCATGATTCCCTCCTTAGGGGACAACCGCGCCGTGGGATTTCAGGATCTGGAGATTCCCGAATATATGCGTCAGAATACGGGACTGAACGAGCTGGACCGTGTGCTGGGCGGCGGCTTGGTGCACGGCTCGGTGGTGCTTCTTTCGGGCGAGCCCGGCATTGGTAAATCTACCCTGCTCATGCAGATCTGCGACGTGTTGGGCGGCACGCGAAAGGTACTTTATATTTCGGGCGAGGAATCGGGCGGCCAGCTTAAGCTGCGCGCGAAACGCCTGGGGGTCATGGGAAAAAATCTGTTCATCCTGACCGAAACAAATATTGAAAACATCTTGAAGGAAGCCGAAAAGATTCAACCCGACGTCATGATCGTCGACTCGATCCAAACGATGTATTCCGCATCGGTCAATTCCACCCCCGGCAGTGTAACGCAGGTAAAGGAGACCGCGCTCTCCCTGATCAACAACGCCAAATCCAAGGGGATGTCGGTGATCATGGTGGGGCACGTCAACAAGGAAGGAAGCATTGCGGGACCTAAGGTGCTGGAGCACATGGTGGACGCGGTGCTCTACTTTGAGGGCGAGCGCCAGCAAGCCTATCGCATCATCCGCGCAATCAAAAATCGGTATGGCTCGACCAATGAGATTGGGGTATTTGAAATGACCGATAAAGGTCTTTTGGAGGTGGAAAACCCCTCGGAAATGCTGCTGGCAGGCCGACCGAAGAATATTTCGGGCAACTGTGCCGTTTGCACGATGGAGGGCACGCGTCCGCTGATTGCCGAAATTCAGGCCTTGGTGGCCCCCACCGCCTTCCCTGCTCCCCGTCGCACCACCAACGGAATTGATTATAATCGCATGTGCCTGATCATTGCGGTATTGGAAAAGCGTTTGGGATTGAAATTTTATCAGAACGACGTCTACCTCAACGTCATCGGCGGACTCAAGCTGGACGAGCCGGCCTCCGATCTCTCGGTGGCGATGGCACTCATCTCGTCCATGACCGACCGCATCATTCCCGACAACCTGATCGCGGTTGGAGAACTGGGACTTGCCGGTGAATGCCGCGCGGTCTCCAATCTGGAACAGCGTGTAAAGGAGGCGGCGCGCCTCGGATTTACACACGCCATCGTGCCCTACCGCAATATCGAAAAGCGGAAGCTGATTTGCGAAGGCATTGAGATCGTCCCCGTGCGAGGCATTTACGAAGTGCTCAACATGATGAAGCAGGAATCCTGATTTTTCATACAAAAACATCCTCGGCTGCAGCCGAGGATGTTTTTGTATCAAAGCTCGTTGATCAAGTATTCGCCCGTTCGGTAAAGAAGCTTTAAATAATCGGGCGCAAGCGCCTTGGGCAGGCGATCGTACACCAACTCAAAGGAGAAATCACCCTGATAGTTGGCATTTCGCAGGATCTCCATCAATTCCTTCCACTGTACCGTTCCCATGCACGGGAAGCAATGCAGATCCTTCTCGTAATAGTTGTCGTGAATATGCGTGCAGATCACGCGGTCGATCACTTCCTTTAAGGCCGCCATATCTTTATTTTTGTATTGCATTTTCGCGTGTCCGGTATCCCAGCAAATACCAACCGCATCGGTATGATAGCGCTCCACCAGTGCCAGCAGATCGTCTACCAAGGAACAAAAATGCGGCTGTGTTACCATTCCGGCCTCCTGAAACGTGTTTTCAAAGGCAACGCGCATGCCGTTTTTCTCGGCAAAGTCAACCAAGTTATAAAAGGTTTGGTAGTTGTATTCCAGCGCCCCGCGCCCGGTATAGGGACGGTTTGCATAGTCAAATTCGTCGGCATGCACCACCAAAATACCAGCGCCCATCATTCTTGCATGGTTGGCGTAGGTCATTACGGTGTTCATAAACACTTCCGCGTCCTTTTTATCGTAGCGGTTAAACGGCATATGGCTCTGCGTTACCTGCATGCCGTGTTGCTCCACGTAAGCGGCAATCGTTTCCGCATCCTTCGGGGATGCCGCATTGATATTCAAGTGACGAAATCCCGCCAGACGTACCAGCTCCAGAATTTCCGTCAGCGTGCGATTCTCTTCCCAAACGGCAGCCTTATAAAAATGTGTGGGATTGATTCCAATATTCATCGTGTTTGCTCCTTCCGCATGTTTGATCACTGCCCTTTATTATAACAAATTTTGTAAAAAAGTCAATGCTTTTCGAAAAAAGAAACCGCCGCCTTCCAGATTCTGCCTGAATAAAAAAATCCCCCATGAGGGAATACTTTTCTTGAAACGAAATGTAAGGATTTGCAGGGATGTATTATAACAAAGTCGAAATATGCGGGGTCAACACCTCGCGACTGAAGGTACTGACCGATGAGGAAAAACACAATCTATTGCTCAAAACACGCGCCGGAGACGAGCAGGCGCGAAAGGAATTAATCAACGGCAATCTCCGTCTGGTGCTCTCAATCGTGCAACGCTTCACCGGACGCCGCGAAAATCTGGACGATCTTTTTCAGGTGGGATGCATTGGACTGGTGAAGGCTGTGGACAATTTCAACGTGGAAATGGACGTGAAATTTTCAACCTACGCCGTTCCGATGATCATTGGAGAGATCCGCCGTTATCTGCGGGACAATAACGCCATTCGCATCAGCCGCTCGATGCGTGATCTTGCCTACCGTGCCCTGCAAGCGCGGGAGGAGCTGATCTCGCAAAAGGAAAAAGAGCCAACGGTTGCCGAAATTGCCGAGCGTCTGGGAGAGAAAAAGGAAGCCGTAATGCACGCGATGGAAGCCATTGCCGAGCCGATCTCCCTGTATGAGCCGGTCTACAACGACAACGGCGACGCCCTGTATCTGATGGACCAATTGGCCGACTCCTCGGGCGGCGACGAGGCATGGCTTGAAAACATCGTGCTGAAGGAAGCCATTGAGCGTTTGAACGAGCGCGAACGGAAGATCATCAATCTCCGCTTTTTTCTCAACAAAACCCAAATGGAGATCGCAGAGGAGATCGGCATCTCTCAAGCACAGGTCTCGCGGCTAGAAAAAGCGACGCTCGAAAAGATTCGCAAGCAATTATAGGATACAAAATGGGAACCCTTCCGAAAAAGGGTTCCCGTTTTGATTACATCAACGATTTATAAAGCGCAACGATATCCTCCAGGGTGGGATCCTTGGGGTTGCCGGGACGGCAAGCATCTGCCATTGCCGACTCGGAAAGGAACAGGATATCCTCTTCCTTCACGATCTGTTTGAGATCCTGCGGAATTCCAACGTCCTTGGAAAGCTGCTTCACAGCCTCCACAGCCGCCTTGCGGTATTCGTCCTGCGTCATCTTCTCGGTGCCTTCCACGCCCATTGCCTTTGCAATGTCGCGGTACTTCTCACCGGTTTCGGAAGCGTTGTATTCCATAACGGTGGGAAGCAGGATCGCGTTGGCTACGCCGTGAGGGGTATCGTATACAGCACCCAGCGAGTGTGCCATCGAGTGCACGATGCCAAGACCTACGTTGGAGAATCCCATACCGGCATTGTACTGACCCAACGCCATGCCCTCTCTGCCCTCTTTGGTGTTTGCAACCGCGCCGCGCAGGCTCTTTGCAATCAGCTCGATGGCTTTGAGATGGAACATATCGGTCATTTCCCATGCGCCCTTGGTGATGTAGCCCTCGATCGCGTGCGTCAGAGCATCCATGCCCGTTGCGGCGGTGAGTCCCTTGGGCATCGTGCTCATCATATCGGGATCGATGATGGCAACCACGGGAATGTCGTGTACGTCCACGCATACAAACTTACGCTTCTTTTCCACGTCGGTGATCACGTAGTTGATGGTGACCTCTGCGGCAGTTCCGGCCGTGGTGGGAACGGCAAGGATCGGAACCGAAGGATTCTTCGTGGGAGCCACGCCCTCCAGGCTGCGTACATCCGCAAACTCGGGGTTGGCAATGATGATACCAATGGCCTTACAGGTGTCCATCGAGGAACCTCCGCCAACGGCGATCAGATAGTCGGCTCCGCTTGCCTTGAAGGCAGCAACGCCGCTCTGCACGTTTTCGATCGTGGGATTTGCCTTAATGTCGGAATAAACCTCATAAGGAAGTCCTGCGCCGTCAAGTACGTCCAATACCTTTTTGGTAACGCCGAACTTGATCAGATCGGGGTCGGAGCATACCAACGCCTTTTTCAGTCCTCTGCCCTTCACCTCGGTTGCGATCTCGTTGATCGCGCCGGCGCCGTGATAGGACGTTTCATTCAGGATGATTCTTGCCATAATTGTTCTCCTTTTCTTTTTTATCATAAAAAAATGTATTTCAAGTTCCCTGCGGAATCTCCGCCGCCTTGGGTTGCACCAACGCATAAGCCACGTCCTTGCAACGCGCGGCAATTTCACGCAGACTGTATTTCCATTGATTCACATAAGGCCGACGGTCCGCGCTGACACCACAAGCCTCCACACCCAGCTTTTCAGCCACGTATAGCGCGCGATAGAGGTGATACTCCTGGGTCACGATCACCACGCGCTTGCCCTCATAATGCGAAAGCAGGTGCGAGATGCTATCGTAAGTGGAAAGCCCGGCGGGATCGGTTAGGATCGCTTCCTCGGGAATTCCATGCTCCACAGCCGCCCGTTTCATCGCGCCAACCTCGTCGTAATACACCGTTTGAGAATCTCCGCTCATCAAAAGGCGGTCGCAAACACCCTGATCATAAAGTGAAAACGCGGTCAGAAGGCGGTCCTCCAGCATGTGGCTCAGTCGCCCGTCCGAATATACACGGCAACCAAGAACCAAAATGCAGTCAAATTCGCCCTCCATCTCCAAAAGCTGCTCGGCGGTAACGATCCGCTCCTCGGTCTTATCACACACGGCGGCACTGATCACCAGCGCCATCACAGAGAGCAACACACCAACACACAAACAAAACGCCGTAATCGGCAACACGCCTTTTTTCCAGACCTTTCGGCAGATCTTTCCTACCGTTTGCCACGGAATTTTTGTGATCCAAAGGATGAGTCTTGTTTGGGAAAGGCGGTGGATCCATTCGGAAAATATGACTCTCAAAGGCTTCTTTTCGCTTTTTTCCGTCTCCTGTTTTTTCGTTTTTGTTTGTTTCTTTTTCCTCAACCGTTCACCCCCTTCTTCCAATGTAATCTCTGATACCAGTATAGCAGATTGCCAAAGAAATGTCAAGCAAAAAAAGGAGGAAATGCGTGATTTTTCTTTCTACACAGATTTCAACAAAAACACGCAGAACTATTGTTTTTTTGCGGTTTTTATGGTAAAATAAAGCATCCGGTAAAAAAGGAGGACATCAAAAAATGGCATCCTGGATGGTGCACTTACGCGTTGCGGAAAGCCTGCTTTCAAAAATTGCAAATTTATCAGAAACCGAATTTATTGTTGGTAATATTGCGCCCGACAGCGGCGTTCCCAATGAGGATTGGAGCATATTTACTCCCAACACTACCGTTTCCCATTTTAAGGTCAAAGACGAAAACGGAGAAAAGGCGGTTTTGCCGGAAAAATACCGCGAAAAGTATTTTACCAATGAAAAAATACGCGGATACGATCAAAAGCAATATTCCTTTTACATCGGGTATTTCACCCATCTGATGACCGATCTGTTATGGGTGGAAAAGATCGTGGCCGCCTCGATCGAAAAAGATTCCGATTCCTATCGGAAGGATCGGCAGCAAGCGATTTGGAAATGGAAAGAAGATTGGTATGACCTGGACTTTCTGTATTTGCGGGAGCATCCCGAGTTCCGCGCCTTTGCCGTTTACGAAAGCGCCAAAGGCTTTGAAAACACGTATATGGACGAATTTTCCCCCGACGCCTTTGACAATCGCAGAAAATACATCACGTCCTTTTATCGGGAAGAAAAGGACAACCTAGACCGCGTTTATCCCTATTTGACCAAAGCAGAGATGGATGCCTTTGTGGCAGAAGCGGCAGACTGCATTGCAGCCGCCGTAGAAAAGCTTTTAGAAACCAAGGAATAACGCCCCACGCCTATACTTGGTATGCCCCCTCCCCGTTGCAAAGCGACGAGGAGGGGGACGCCTATCTTCGCGTGGGTATTTTTCTTATAAAATAAGCGTAAAATCCGCAAGAAAAGCAGATTTTACGCTTGGTAGGTTGTGTGCTTGGAAGTGATTTTATGGTGCCTTGCGGCGTGTTGGTGGACAAGGGGTGGACAAAAATTAAAACAACGATTTTCTTTATTATCTTTTTCTAAACAAATTCAGTATTAGCCCAATTAGCACAAAAGGAAGAAAAATTATACCTACAAAACATTTCATTAAACTTTCCAAAGTACTGAATGAATAAAATCCGTTTCTTCGCATATAAACCTCTAATCATATAAATTTGTTTTTCTCACATTTTATCACTTTTTCCCATATTACATCTATCGCACAAAGTTCTTAAATTGCTTTCTATCGTTTGCCCGCCTTTTGAGACTGGAATTATATGATCCACGTGCAACTTAACACCATCTTGGGCGCTAGAACCGCATACTTGACAACGAAAATTATCCCGCTTAAAAATATCATATCTTAAAGAGTCCGTCATTTTTGCACGTTCTACTTTTATCTGATATTGTTGTGTTTGACGTTGTACTTTAAGTTGAGTAGTATATTCGTAAAACCTTTTTAGTTCATAGTACTTATAATCCCGTTTTTTCTCATAATGATTTCTTCCTTGTGGAGAGATATATGTGGCTTTACAATGTATAGTAACATCAAATTGCGGTTTGCGAAGCAATTTTCTTTTGAAAATTCGTTCCTCATATTTTTGGAATTTTATTAATGTAAAATTAAGCGATTTGCAAAAATCTTCCGTTGCCGTTGATATGATTCTTTTGCTTTTGATAATGTAATCGTTATATTTATTTTGATTGAATGAAATAGATTCAATAATATTGCGATAAAAACTTTCATTGGAATCAATTAATGAAATCAAATAATCATTCATAGAAAGATTATCTAATTGTCTTTTAGAATTACATTCTTGTTGATTATAGTAATGTGATTGTATATGTCTAAACTGAATTGTTTTATTTAATTCCAAAAGCTCTTTTATACGCTGACTATTTTCAAAGACAATCTTCCTTCTTCGCCAATATATTATCGCAATAACAATAGCAGAAATTATCATTAATATAGCTACAATAGCGGTTATGATATGTACAATCCCAATTGTATTATTTGTTAGTTCATTCGTGTAGGTTTGCGACTCCAAAGAGTTGGGTGTATCATTTTGAGAAAATAGCAATTGATAACTATCGATAACTTCTTGAATGTTAGACAGCGGTTGAATATTGTATTTTTTCCATTGAGAATTTTTATAGTTTTCAACTGCGTCATTCGGAACAAAAACAGTGAAATTTTTATTAGGTTTTGTATGGAAGTATTCATTACCGTTCAATGTAGGTGCCCAATTGAAAATATCGCCATCCATTTTGGGCGGCATCTTATTATAAATAATTAGATTTTCCAAATTATAACAACGCTCAAAAATACCATCTCCTAAATATTCAATATTCTTAGGTAAAACAACCGTTTGAAGGGCAGTTTGCCAATAAAAAGCCATTGTATCGATTTTCTTTAATTCTCCATTTGCAGGAAAAATTACCTCTGTAAGATTATTCATAGAATTTTGATCTCGACCTGCAAAGCACCACGAATTAATAGAAAGCAAATTTTTTGAACCAACAATTTTTGTAACATCTCTACTAAACCAACTATCCATACCTGTTACTTCTACAATAGGAATGTTATCATAAGTTTCAGGAATTGTCAAAACCCCTTGTATGTTTTTGGAGAACAAACCGCTACTGCTCCCCATCCTATAACCGTCATCGACATCTGAAAAACTAAATTTATCGTAATCAATATCAATTTTATGAGTATCTTTTTGACCGCTAAAAGAACAACTAGTCAAAGCAACCATAACCATTAGTATCACAAATATGCAAAAAACTTTTTGCTTCATAATGCCTCCAAAATAAAAAATGCGCCCCAACTGGAGCGCATGAAAAACGCACCTCCAATTGTTGCTACACAAATCTTCGCTACTTTCATAAGAGAACGCAGAAAAGGGAGTATGCATTTTTACCATAAGTAAAAATGCGCACTCTTTATGAAAGTTATGCGATTCGTGTAGCAAATACAGTATATCACATTTAGGGTGAAATGTCAATAAATTTCCTAAAATATAGGACACAGAACCCCATGAAAATATTATTTTAGGGAACAGGATAAGAGGTGGGGTAAAATTGCCGTCACTTCGACAATTTCACCCCACCCCGAGAGTTTAGCAAAGTGGGATACCCACCTTGCACATATAACAGTCATTTCTTTTTCGTGAATTTTAACAAAGAAATCAAGTAACCAAATATAGCCAACAATCCAAGTGCGAAAACACTAAGAAAAGTGATTTTTAGGCACAAAAACAAACAATAATCATCTGTTCTAAAAGGTGTAAAAACAAGTGGAAGAACTATACAAAAAGCACTAAATAACGCAAAAATTAAAAAACCGATTTTTATTCCTTCGGGTTCTTTTAATGCCTTTTCTCTATCAATCAATTGTTGTTTAGTAAATTCCAAAAATTTTATTCTCTGTTTGTTTGATTTTATAATGTCCAAATTATCATTATACCACTTAGGAGTAATTCTCGCCGTTATAGGTGAATAAATCGAATAAGACGAAATACTTCTCTTGCATTCGTCAGCAATTCCTTTACATACAGTATAACTGAAATTATCCCCTTTCAATTCATGTGCTAAATCCATCGGTATGTAATCATCATTTAGTGGCGGTTTTCCGGAACTCGCAATGTTTAGAAATCTATGATAAATGTGCACAGCTTTTTCCCAAAAAGGTTTTAAATCTTCTAAAGTTATTCTTTTAGGGGTGCCATCATCATATATGAAGTCTAACTTTTCTCCGCGTATTAGTGCTTGAATATGGTCAATTATAAAATCCACAGCATCATCTTCTAGAACTTCTGTTAAAAGTGTTGTATTTTGATCTTCAAGGAATTGTAATTCCTTTTCAACTTCTGCTATTTTTTCTGTTGTGACTGAACGTTCGCCGCTAATAGTAATTAGTTTACTAGCTATAAAACCACCAAGAATTGCAACAAAGCTTGCAGAGGCAGCAGAAATGGTAATCAAAATATTGGTTAATTCGTACATTTGTCACCTCATGATTTTGAAAAAATCAAGGCTATATTATGTCGAATATAGCCTTATGTGGCACCCCCAACGGGAATCGAACCCATAACTAACCCTTAGGAGGGGTTTATTATATCCATTTAACTATGGAGGCGTGCTATTAAATTGTGTTTTCCGCTTGGGTGTACAAAGGGTGTACAAAACTGCGCTTAGTAGGTTTAGGACACAAAATCCTTGTAGTGTTTGAGTATATCCCGATAGTGTTTCGGTCTATCTTGTAGGATAGACCTACCCCTTAGGAGGGGGCTATTATATCCATTTAACTATGCAGGCATTTTTTGAACACCGCTATTATATCACATCTTGAAAAGAAAAGCAAGCAATTTAGCAATAAAAATGTGTGAAATGTTCTTGGAGGGGGTGTGGGGGTCCCTTCTTTCAAGAAGGTGCCCCCACAAAAAATGCTTCTCTCTAATACTCCGGCGGTGGTTCAGGGAGCGGCGCGCCTTCCCCGTCCCAAATGGGAAGCGAGGGATCGGGGCGCGCGGGCGCTTTCCGTTCAAAATCAAAAACGGCGCGTCCGTTTTCCAGCTTCAGGGCGGCATCAAAGGTCTTTCCGCTTTTGGGAGAAACAAAGCCGCTGATCACGGAGGTCTTTCCGGTTTCTACCAATTCCTTTAAATGGGCAATCGAGATCACGCGGCCGCAAATAGCTGTATTGACCGAGAATTTACAGCCCTCCTTATATCCGGAACAGCCGTAAAAGGAGCGTTGCCGCTTCATGTCCTTTCCGCAAAGCGGGCACTTTGCCACCACGTCTCCAAAAAAGCCGGTGTCGCTTTCCCGCGAAAAGGTTGCGTCGGTCTTCTTGTCAAACACCTCTCGGATCTCCCGCTCGGCCAAACGAACGCTCTCTTCCACCGTCATACTGCCACGATACACTTTTTTGAGCGCTTGTCCGAGCTGCGAGGTCTTGTATTTATCCATCGTGATCTGCATCTGTGTCAGCGCCTCGATGAGGAATTCTCCACCGGGAAGGATGGTGTACACGTCCTTTTTCAGCTCGATATATCCGCTCTTGCGCGCGTTGTCGATGATGCCCGTACGCGTGGCCTCGGTTCCAAGCTCCAAGCCCTCAAAGATCGCGCGGTAGTCCTCGCTATCGTCGGTGCCGATGCTGTCTTCGCCGTCGGCGTTTTCTGCAGCGGATGCATCCTTTGCCGCTTTTTTATCGTCCTTAAATGGATTTTTCAGATAATTATTCAGCGTTTCAATGGTATAATGCCTGGGCGGCGAGGTCTCCTTTTCGGTGGGCTTGAAACAAATGTTGACCGAGTCCCCTTTTTGCAAGGCAGGCAGGATTTTATCCTTTTGACTGAAATCGTCGTATTTCGTCCATCCCTTTTCCAACACCGTCATGCCCTTGAGCGTAAAGGTCTCCAACTCTCCCACGGCAATCGTGATCTCGGTACGCGACACCGTGCAGTCCTCGGCGCAGAACACCGCCACAAACCGACGGAACACCGTGGAATACACCTGCATCTCGCGCTCGCTGAGCTGATCCTTGGAAGGAATTTTGTAAGTGGGGGTAAGGGCGGAGTGCGACTCGATCTTGGAGTCATCGAAAATCGTTTTGCCATCCTTAAAGGTTACGGGATAGCCGAGCTTGGCACAGCCGGCCAGGATCTGACGGATCTTGTCCTTTTCTGCGGTGGCAAGATACTCGGAGTTGGTACGCGGATAGGTGAGATAGCCTTTTTCGTAAAGCCCCTGCACAAGCGCCAGGCTTTCCTGCATCGACATCTTATATTTCTTTCCAAGCACGTTTTGCAACTTGGAAAGCGAATACAGTTTCCCCGGAAAGAGCTTTTCCTTTTTGTTTTTCACGCCCGTCACCACGGCTCCCGTGGCGTTGTACTTCGCACACAGCTGCTGTGCCTCGTAGAACTGATTTTCGTCAAACCGGTTCTTTGAGGTCAGCTCCACCACTTCCCCGTTGGTGGTCTCGCGGCTCACCATCGCGTAGTATTTCCCGGGGACGAATTTGCGGATCGCCATATCGCGGTCATAGATCGCCTTCACAATCGGAACGATCACGCGCCCCACCCGCAACAGGGTTCCGGTTTTCAAAGTCGCATAGCGGGTCAGATTTACGCCGTAGAGCCAGTCGATATAGGTACGCGCAAATCCCTCAGACGCCAGAAGATCGTACTCGGTCTCGTCCTTCATTTCGGAAAGAGCTTTTGCTACCGTTTGCGGCGTTTGATCGGGCAACCACAAGCGTTTGAGCTGCTTTTTGCTTTGCAACGCGTTTTTCATGCACAGACGTACGATGATCTCTCCCTCGCGGTCGGCGTCCCCCGCATTGACCACGGTGTCCACGTCCTCGCGGTTGCAGAGTGCGCGGATCACCTCAAACTGTGCGCGCACGCCGGGATCCACCTGTTTGTTATCGCCTCTGCGGAGTTCAAAGCGGAAATCGGTTGGAAAGCACGGCAGATTCTGCATGCTCCAATGCTTGCTTCCCTCGGGCAACGGGTTGTACGCCTCGATGTCACACAACGAAAACAGATGCCCAAACGCCCAGGTAATCAGGTATCCGTTGCCTTCCAGATAGCCTTGCCGTTTTTGCATCGGTCCGATTCCTGCCGCGATGTTGCGACCCAGGCTCGGCTTTTCCGCAATGATCAAAACCATACCGTTTCTCCTTTCCAAGTTTTTTACATAAAGACCGCAGTTCTGACGAAAGCTACGCAGAACTGCGGTCGATCGGTTCTCGGAACCTGTTTTATGAATTGAAATCAGATGAATTTACGAACGGCCTCGGAAACATCTCCCTCGGGCATCGAAACCGTCATGGTGAGGTTTACGCCAAGCTTATTCACCAGCTTATCCAGCTCCGCAACCAGCGCCTCAAACGAGGGAATGTCACCCTTGCAGATCTTGAGCGTGCTATCAATAAACAGATCAGTTACGTCATGGTTGCTTGCAAGAATACCTGCAACAAAGCCATACAGAGACTGTGCATCACTTACCATATATTCGTCTACGTCAACCAAGCGTGCGGTCGGCTTAATATCGTATCTCAGCTTTACGCCCTTTTCAATGCAAACAACGTCGCCCTTGGTTACTTCCAAAGCACCGTTTACCAGATTGATAAGCGTTTTTGTTTTGCCTGTGCCTTTTACACCGATAATCAATTTCAACATAATGTTTTCCTCCTCATATCCAAACGGAAAAAGTCAATTCCGTTCTCGTATTATCATTATAACAAATTTAGGAAACAAAGTCAAGACTTTTTCTCTTGTATTCTGTTAATTTTTCAGTCTTTCTTCAAGCTCGGCCTTCAGGTCCTCGTATCCGGGTTTTCCAAGCAAAGCGAACATGTTCTTTTTATAGGACTCCACACCGGGTTGGTCAAAGGGATTGACCGAATTGAGGTATCCCGAGATCGCACAGGAAAGCTCAAAGAAGTACAGCAGCTCCCCAAGCACAAACTCGTTCTTTTCGCTCACCTCGATCAGAATATTGGGAACACCGCCATCTACGTGTGCAAGAATGGTGCCCTGCATTGCGGTCTTCTTCACCAGATTGAGATCCTTGCCGGAGAGGAAGTTGAGTCCGTCAATGTTATCGGGATCCATCGGGATCTCGTAGCTGCTGCCCGTATCGGCAATGTCAACAACAGTTTCAAACAGGTTGCGGTTGCCGTCCTGAATAAACTGCCCGAGCGAATGCAGATCGGTGGAAAAAATTACAGAAGCGGGATAAATGCCCTTTCCGTCCTTGCCTTCGCTTTCGCCGTACAGTTGCTTCCACCATTCGTGGAACATGGCCGAAAACGGCTCGTAGCTTGCCAGAACCTCGGTCACCTTTCCCTTGCGATACAGAATGTTACGGATGGCGGCATAGCGATAGCAATCGTTTTTATTAAGGTCGGGATCGGAGTACGCGTGGCTGGCTGCTGCGGCACCTGCCATCAGCTGCTCAATATCAATGCCCGCAACGGCGATCGAAAGCAGACCAACAGCCGACAGAACCGAGAAACGTCCTCCCACATCATCGGGCACCACAAAGGTTTCGTAGCCTTCCTCGGTAGCAAACTTCTTCAGAGTTCCGCGTGCCTTATCGGTGGTTACGAAAATACGGTCCTTCGCGCCTGCCTTGCCGTACTTCTTCTCCAGAAGAGCGCGGAACACACGGAATGCGATTGCAGGCTCGGTGGTGGTTCCCGATTTGGAGATCACGTTGACGCAAATGTCCTTGCCCTCGCAAATGGCAAGCAGCTCGTTAAGCGAATCGGCGCTGATGCAGTTGCCCGCGAAGTAGATATCGGGGGTGTCCTTTTTAAGGGTGTTGTACAGTGGCGATTTCAAATATTCAATCACTGCGCGCGCACCAAGGTAAGAGCCGCCGATACCGATCACGATCAACACGTCGCAGCTTCCCTGAATTTTCTTTGCGGCCTTTTGAATCCGTGCAAATTCTTCTTTATCATATTCCTCGGGAAGATGGACCCAACCGAGGAAATCCTTGCCGGGACCGGTTTTCGAGCGTAGCTTTTGGTCTGCCATCGTTACCTGCGGCTGGATGTACTCATATTCATGAGCACGGATAAAAGAAGAAACATACTTATCATTTAACTTAATCGACATCAGATTTACCTTCCTTTTCTTCGATATATCAATCATTCGAACATATTATACTACAAAAGAGGAAAAAAATCAATAGTTTTTTGGCTGTTTCAAGAATCAAATCAGCAAAAAACGGGCCAGCATCCGCGTAAAGATCTCAAAAAAGTTGATTTTATCAACGCGCTCTTCTGCAACAATCGGAATCTCACCGATACAGGTCTCGCCTGACCAAAATTCCACGCGTCCGATTTCGTCGCCCTTCCGAATCGGTGCGACAACCGAATCCGGCAGATCGATTCTGACTTCCACTGCGGAAAGCATGCTTTTGGGAAGCACGGCTTGAAAGGCACCGTAGGCTACCGGGCAGGCGCTTTGCGATCCCCCCGTCACGGGAAGAGGATCCAATTTTCCGGATTCTGCCGAATACAGGCCGTAGTTAGCAAATCCCCAATCGAGCAGCTGTGTGGCCGTCGCGTTTCGCACGTCACGCGATTCGGCTCCCATGATCACACAGATAAGAGAGAATCCGTCGCGTTCGGCCGTTACACTTACACAAAAGCCCGCCTTTGATGTAGAACCGGTTTTGAGTCCCGTGCAGCCCGGATAAAAGCGAACCAAGCGATTGGTGTTGGTGAGTCCAAATTCTCCGTTGCGAATCGTATCCATCCAGATCGAGCTGTATTTCAAGATTGCTTCATGCTTGATCAGCTCGGCAGACATGAGGGCGATATCGTGTGCGCTGGTCAGATGCCGCTCGGCGGTATCATCCAAACCCGTTACGTTTTCAAATACCGTCTCCTTCATCCCAAGCCCTTGGGCACGTTGGTTCATTTTTTCCACAAAGGAGGGGACGCTTCCCGCCACGTATTCGGCAAGAGCAACTGCCGCATCGTTTGCCGAGGCGATGATCACGCTTTTGAGCAGATCCTCCAACGCCATCTGCTCTCCCTCCTCCAAATAGACCTGAGATCCACCCATAGAAGCGGCGTTGGCCGAAACCGTAACCGTATCGTCAAGATGTACCATGCCCGTATCTACCGCCTCCATCACAAGCAATAGCGTCATGATCTTGGTTACGGATGCAGGAGGAAGCGCCTCGTCGGCATTTTGGCGGTACAGGATCGCGCCGGTACCGGCCTCCATCAAAACGGCGCTTTTACAGGGCAAATGCAGGGAATCGTCCTCTGCGCCAAACGGAAAGGAGGTAGATTGCGCACCCTCCTCGGAAATCGGATCCATTCCGTCGGCTCCCGCAGAGAGCGTGCACGAAAGGAGCAAAAGCATTGCCATCAGCGACACCAGCATTTGTCGCAAAAAGATCGATCGTTTCATAATCATCACCTCATTGTAATCTATGAAAAAAAGGATCATGATATACCAACACCGAAAAAAACAACTGCCCCAAGCACAAGCCTGAGGCAGTTATATAAAATCAGAATAAAGCTATCACTCCACTGACCGCCATAAAAGCGTATACCACCTTTTTGAGCATGTCGGGACGAATCCTTCCATAAGTCTTCTTTCCCAGATAATTGGCAAGGAAGGTGATCAAAACCGTTGGAAGGAGCAACCAAAGCACACGCGGTGTAAAAAATCCGTTGATGGCGCGGTTAAAGGTGGAAATAATATTGGAAAAAATGAAGAAGCATTGAATGGTGGCAATGTATTCGTCGTTATCCTTGGAGCTGTTGAGGTAGTAAACCACAACGGGCGGTCCGCCCATGGAAAACGCGCCGCTCAGAATCCCCGAAAGGCCTCCCGCGATCAAGGCGTTGGTCTTGGTATCGCGGATCTTGATCTTCGCGCTGAAAAAGAAGAAGTACAGGCTCAGTAGAATCAAAGCAACGCCAAGGATCTTGGAGAGAAGCGCGGTATCCAGATCAACGATCACCTTTGTAGTCACTGTGTTGGTAATCACATAGCTCAGCAGGGGCAGCCATACGGCTTTCCACCGCGCCTGCTTTCGTAAGCGAAACGCAACGTAAGCTGCCGACACCAGAGACACAAAGCCCGATAGCGCGGTTGCCTCCGTATGCATCAATACATACGGAAAAAACATCATGACGAAAATGCCATAACCGAAGCCGCTCACACGTTGAACAAACGCGCCTCCAAAGGACGCCAACGTGCAGACCAACACGATCAGCAAAAATTCTTCTGTCATTGATCTGTCCTGCCGATCTTATTTCTTTACAGAGAACTGATAGATTGCGGTGTGAGAGTAGGTTTCGCCGGGATTGAGCACAACGTTATCAAATCCCGCATGATTGATCGAGTCGGGCATTTTTTGCGTTTCCAGGCAGAAGAGAGACTGGGTATTTTGCGGATATCCGCCCTTGAGCGGGAACTCCTCGGAATTGAGGAAATTACCGGAATAGAACTGTACGGCAGGCTGGTCGGTGTAGACCTGCATAATCCGTCCGCTGTTGGGCTCATACACCTCAATGCGCAAAACCGGCTCCTTGGTCTCGCCACCGGTAAAGCAGAAGCAGTGGTCAAAGCCGCCGGCAATTGCGATATCCTCGTTGCTCTTATCAAAATCACGGCCGATGGTCTTGGGCTCACGGAAATCAAACGGCGTGCCGTCCACTGCGCGGATCTCACCCGTGGGAATCAAACCCTTGTCGGTGGGAAGGTAACGGTCGGCATCCATCTGGAGCACGTGGTCAAAGATCTTTCCGGATGCATATCCCCCCAGATTGAAGTAGGCATGGTTGGTCAGGTTGACGATCGTCTTTTTATCGGTGGTTGCTTCGTAATGGATCGAGAGCGCGTTGGACGCGAGGAGCGCGTAGGTCACGGTCACGTTCAGAGTGCCGGGGTATCCCTCTTCCCCGTCGGGAGAGGTCAGAGTCAGGATCAGCTTCGGCTCGTCCCCATCCACACATTTCACGTTCCAGATCTTATGTGAGAAGCCAACCTTGCCTCCGTGCAACGTATTCTCACCGTCGTTGCAGTAAGCCGAATATTCCACGCCGTCCAAGGTATATTTGCCCTTTCCGATGCGGTTGCCCACACGCCCGATCAAAGCACCGATGTATCCGTCGGCCAATACGTAGTCGCGCAGCGAATCAAATCCGCCAACCACGTCGGAGTGTCTTCCCCAACGGTCGGGAACCTTGATCTCCATAATCGCGCCGCCGAATTCGCAAATGCGAACCGTCATTCCGTTTGCATTTTTGAGGGTGTAGGTGTACACCTCCTGTCCGGCATCAATTGTTCCAAAAAAGTGTTTCGTAATCATAATTCTTTATTCTCCATATCCATTGGGGTTTTTCTTCATCCAGTTTGCAAGGTCACGGCACATCTCTTCAATGCCGTTTTCGGCTTGCCATCCAAGCACCTCATAGGCCTTGGCAGGATTTGCATAGCAGGTGGCGATATCCCCGGGGCGGCGATCCACGATCTTGTAGTTCACCTTGAGCCCCGTTGCTTTTTCGTAAGCATGGACGATTTCAAGCACCGAATATCCCGTGCCGGTTCCAATATTAAAGTGCTCTACGCCCTGTACGCGCTCGGCGCGCTCCAAGGCCTTCAGATGCGCTTTGGCAAGGTCAACCACGTGAATGTAATCACGCACTCCGGTTCCGTCCTTGGTATCGTAATCATCGCCAAAGACCGACAGGTACGGAAGCTGACCGGCCGCAACCTTTGCCACGTAAGGCAGAAGATTGTTTGGGATCCCCTTGGGGTTTTCTCCGATCAAACCACTCTTATGCGCACCGATGGGATTGAAATAGCGAAGCACCGAAACGCTCCAAGAGTTGTCGGAGACCCACAGATCCTTGAGGATCCGCTCGATCATAAGCTTGGTCTCTCCGTAAGGATTGGTGGTAGAAAGCGGAAAATCCTCGCTGATCGGCACCGTTTTGGGCATTCCGTAAACGGTTGCAGACGAGCTGAATACAATGCGCTTGGCATCGTATTTGGCAAGCAGCTCCACCAGATTGAGCGTGCTGAGCAGGTTGTTGTAATAGTAAAGGCCGGGCTTTTGCACCGATTCTCCCACAGCCTTGAGCCCTGCAAAGTGAATGGCGGAATCAATTTCGGGGTTTTCCACAAACACCTTTTCCAGAGCTGCCTTATCGCAAAGATCTACCTCGTATGCGCGGAAATCCTTTCCCGTGATCTCCTTGATGCGATCAAGCGCTTTGGGGCTGCTATTGTAATAGTTGTCCGCGATCACCACATCGTATCCGGCCTCTAAAAATTCTACCGCCGTGTGAGAGCCGATAAAGCCGGCTCCTCCCGTAATTAAAATAGACATATGTATTCCTCTTTTCCAATAAATAGTTCCAAGCAAAAAGGATCTCGATCAATCCCAAAGAGACGCGGGATATTCCCCTGCCTTGATCATGGCGCGGATCGCGCCCTTCACACGCTCCTTATCCTCGGCGTAGGTCACGCCCTGCCAAACCGACTGCGTGGGATAGACCTTGACGTCACAAAGCCCTGCCTTGCGTTGCAGATCGACTGCCGAGGGCAAATAGAACTCGGCTTTGAGAGGATTGTCTCCCAAATTCGCCAAGAAATCCGAGAAATCCGATTCCAGATTGGTAAACAGATCCGGAGTAAAGCCCCAGCAATTCATCGAAACGATGCTGTCAAACGGCAGATCGATCCATGTTTCACCGTCATCAGCCAAGTAAGCAGCGCAGGTCTCTTTTTTCATGATTTTGGTACGCTCGGTCACGCTTTGCAGCATGCCGTTTGCATCCACGCTGCAATGGCCGCGCGAAACAGTCCCGTTTTCGGTCAGCGTGTTTCCGAGACGGAATCCGATCATGCAATGATGCGCCACACCGCCTTTGGCATCCGCTCCTCGCAGATGCTTTGCCAACTGCAAGAACGTATCTCTTCCGTAGAAATCATCGGCGTTGATCACCGCAAAATTATCCTTTACAATATCCCGTACACAGTAGATCGCATGTCCGGTTCCCCACGGCTTCACCCGTCCTTCGGGAAGCGTGTAAGGCATGGGAAGCGCATCCGTCTTTTGGAATGCATACGTCACCTTGATTCTTTTTTCAATGCGATTGCCGATGCTTTCACGGAAGAGATCCAAATTCTCCTCCTTAATAATGAACACCACGTGATCAAATCCCGCATAAATGGCATCGTAAATCGAAAAATCAATGATAAAATTACCGGCGTCAGTCATCGGATCCAGCTGCTTGAGTCCACCGTAGCGCGATCCCATCCCCGCCGCCAAAATAACCAGCGTCATGTTTGATTTCCTCCAAATGTTAGTCTCTTTTAAGTATACACGAAAATCATCGAAAAGTAAAGAGCTTTTTTCAAAATTAAAGATAAAAACAGGCAAAAATATATTTTTATTTTTTTTAGAATCCTATTGACAAAAACTTAACAATGTGTTATAATTGTCTCAAATGATACAAAAGGAGCAATTATGAAGATCTCAGACCGCGATTTTCAAAAGCTATTAAAAAATGAACTGCTTGCAAGCGCCAACAAAAGCACCCTTGCGTATGTTCTGGATGCTTGTGGGGCTGAATGTCTGAATTTTTGCGACGAAGAGCTGCTGCACTCTCCGGAAAAACAAGGCGGACAGATTGGAATCTTACTGGCCGGATCAGCTACTGTAACCACACCGGGGGAATCCCACAATACCCTGCTTCGTTTTTTGCATGAAGGAGATATGTTTGGCATTGCCAATCTTTTTAGCGATACCCCCTACGTCAGTGTGATCCGCGCTTCCGGAAACGGGCGCATATGTTGGATCCCCGAGGCAGCGATCCGCAAGCTTTTAGAAGAAGACCGCGCCTTTTTGTATCAGTATCTCGGATTCCTTTCGGGACGGATCCGATATCTCAATCGAAAGATTGGCTTTTTGAGCGCAGGAAGTGCCGAGCGAAAGCTGGCGCTTTATCTCGCCTCCCTTGGCAAAGAGACCGTACGGCTCGACGCCTCGATCTCTGCCCTTTCCGAGCTTTTGGACGTAGGACGAGCCTCGCTCTACCGCGCCTTTGATAAATTGACCGAGGACGGATTTATCCGCAAGGAAGGACGCAATTTTACCTTGCTTGATGCAGAGGGTATGCTGAACGCCTACCGCTGATAAAAGATAAACAAACTATAAAAGAAAGGAAATTTCATCATGAAACTTCGAATTTTTACCCTTCTCACCGTGTTTGCACTTCTCTTCACCGGCCTGACTGCCTGTGTGGAAAAACCTGTGGATCCTGCAGACACCACCGACAGCGAAACCGAATCCTCTACGCAAGGCACCGAAACCGAAAGCGAGAGTGAAACCGACCCCGATACTGCAACCGATCCCGTAAACGTCAACGTTTATACGTTAAACGGAACCACCGGCTTTGGCTTTGCAAAAATGATGAACGATGCCAAAAACGGCGCATACACTACCGAGAACTATACCTTTACCGTTCAATCCGACGCTTCTCTGATCACCTCGGCACTGATCAACGGAGACGTGGACATTGCTGCCCTTCCTACCAACGCCGCGGCAAATCTTTATAACGTCACCGAGGGAGGTGTCAGAATTCTGGCCGTGAATACGCTCGGCTGCCTCTATCTGCTTACCAAGGAAGGCACCACCGTGGAATCCTTTGCCGATCTCAAGGGAAAAACCGTCTACACGCCCCAGCAAAACCCCAGCTTTATCGTACAGGAGCTGGTAAAGAAGAACGGCTTGGAAATTGGAACCGGTGCCGATCAAGTGGACATCGATTCCAGCAGCTATAAGCTTCCCGCCGATCTGCGCGACGCCGTTGCAAGCGGTGCAGTGGATATTGCCGTGCTTCCCGAGCCGATGGTTACCATTGCCATTTCCTCTGCAAAGCAACAAAACATCAACGTCACCAACGCCATGGATCTGACCGCCGAGTGGGATAAGGTGCATACCGAAGGCTCTCTCGTACAGGGATGTGTGGTCGTTCGCACCGCCTTTTTGGAAGCAAACCCCGAGGCCGTGGAAAACTTCCTCACCGCTTACGAGGCATCGATCCAATATCTGACCGAACACGTGGAGGAAACCGCGCAGATGATTGCCGACAACGGCATTTTTGCAAACGCGAACGTAGCCAAAAAGGCAATTCCCAACTGCAACGTCTGCTACCTCGACGGCGCGGAAATGAAGAGCGCCATGGAGGAATACCTCAACGTTCTGCTTGCGATCAAAGCACAGTCGATTGGCGGAAAGCTCCCCGCGGCTGACTTCTATTACAACGCAAAATGAAACACCTGTGGCGTGTTTGCCGCATTCTGCTTGTTGCGGCATTCTGGATCGCACTTTGGGCATTTGCCGCATGGAGAGTGGGAAAGCCATTGCTCTTCCCCTCTCCCCTTGCCGTTCTGACAAGGCTGTGGGAGCTGGCGCAGACCAAGGAATTTTACACCGTGGTTGGCAATTCGCTTTGGAGCGTCCTCTCGGGCATCCTGGTTGCGGTGCTTGCGGGGTGTATCCTTGCCACGCTCACCGCGCGCGTGAAACCCTTACGCGATCTTCTGTTTCCAATCATGACTGTGATCAAAGCCACTCCCGTGGCATCCTTTATCATTCTGGCACTGATCTGGATCGGCGCGAAGAAGGTCCCTACCTTTATCACCATCCTGATCGTTTTACCCTTGATCTGGACCAATCTGGACGTTGGATTTTCCAAGATCGACCGCAACCTTTGGGAGGTTACAAGAGTCTATAAAATGCCACTTTGGCGGCGTTGGACCACTCTTACGCTCCCTTCCCTCAAGCCCTATTTCGTTTCGGCATGTCGTTCCTCATTGGGGCTTGCATGGAAAGCAGGCATCGCCGCCGAGATCATCGCGTCCCCGCGGAATACCATCGGAACCATGATCGGAGATGCGAAGCAGTACATTCTCACTGCGGATATGTTTGCTTGGACTCTTACGGTGATTCTGCTCAGCCTGGTGATCGAGTTCGTCTTTGCCGCGCTCCTCAATCGTATTGGAAAAGATCCTTCCGAAACGGAGGTGTCCACATGTTAAAGGTTGATAAGCTATCCTTTGCCTACGGTAAGAAAGAAGTTTTAAAAGACCTTTCCTTTCAATTAAAAGAAGGAGAGATTCTCGCCGTAATGGGGCCCTCCGGATGCGGAAAGAGCACCCTGCTGCATCTGCTTGCGGGATTGCGCCGCGGATATCGCGGTACAATCACCTCTTCCGCGCAAAAAATTGCATATGCCTTTCAGGAGCCCCGGCTCTTCCCCTGGCTCACGGTAGCTGAAAATCTGCGCGCCGTGGTAACCGACCGAAAAGTGACAGACGAGGAGATCTACGGGATCCTTCGGGAGATTGGATTGGAGGATACTCAACGCCTCTATCCCTCTGAGCTTTCGGGAGGAATGAGAAGTCGCGTATCGTTGGCGCGCGCCATGTTGTACGGCGGTGATCTCTATCTTTTTGACGAGCCCTTTGCAGCGTTGGATGAAAAGGCGCGGCGGGAACTTACTGTATGGCTGAAACAAAAGATTCGTGAAACCGGAGCATCTGCAATTTTCGTCACACATCAGAAAGGTGACGCGGAAGCTATGGCAGACCGTATTTTAGAGTTGCATTAAAAAAAACATCCGCAGCGAATGGGTGATGTTCTTATCGGAAAAATCATAATTCAGTTTGTTTATATAATGCGGAATTGCTCAGCGGTAGACAAATAATTAACGCCGACAGATTCTTTAGATCTGTCGGCGTTTGCTATTCGACAAATTGGAATTTAGTCGGTATTCTTTCTCAACAAAATGGTTAATTCTCCATGGCTATCTATTATCTCACTTTTTACACCTGCTGGAATAATTTCATATACCGTTTCTCGACTGTACGGATGAAAAAACATTCCTTTCCATTTTCCATCAGTGTACACATAGTCCCCATCCGTGTTTACACTGTGCGGCTCTGTTTTGTACTCCTCATCTAAAGAATCCAGTGTGAACAGAATAATTCCATCGTCTTTTGTAATACGGCAGAGTTCCTTAATCGCTATGGTTGCATCAGCCTTACTTATGTGGTCTAAAACATCACGAGATATTACGCAGTCAAATTGACCATCTGTGTATCCAGTCGTCAATATACTTGCAGTTTTTAGTTCAGCCGTCAAGGATTCCTTGTCCAGTAGCATTTGCGAAATCTCTACCGCATGAGAGGACACATCGAATCCACTGACACAAAACCCATTTGCCGCAAGCTTCAGTACATATATTCCACATCCGCAGCCTGCATCACAAACACTATGTATATGATTTTGATGCAATATGCTAATCAAATCATCTGATTGCATATTGAAAGTGTTTATATACTCCACAATACGACTTGGATTAACACTTTTCCATGAGCTCTCCCAAAATGAATCCATCATCCACCTCACAAAATTGGAATTGGCTTAAGTGTTCCTTATAGTTCCAATTCCATAATAATTTCATCCTCATCACGGTCTGTTTCAACAAAGCCAAAGCTTTTATACAGTTTCTGTGCAGCTTCGTTTCCCTCAATGTAGCAAAGAATGACCTTGCTATATTTTCCGTCTTTTTTCATGTTGTCGAGCACCTGCTCCGTTGCAACTCGCCCATATCCTTTTCCTTGAAACTGTTCATCAATGAATATTTCACTAAAAATATATGCGTCGAGTGATTCTTCATCATGATATAAAACCATTCCTATGGGTGTTTCATCTTCGTAGATTAAGAATGCACGACTTCTAGCGTCACGATATGCATATGCTCGTGCAAGGATTGTTGTGCTGTTTGCTACATATACTTCTTGCGATTTTGAAACCTTTAAGGGAACTCGCCAATTCCCTCCATCAATATCAACCAAGTGTACCATTTTATTTTCTCCTCAAATTCTTATTTATCGCAAATTCTTATTTATCGCCAGTTTCGCCTTTGTATTACAAAGGCATCGGGCAAAGCCCATACCCCTATAATACTGATTATATTATATCATACATTGGCAGAAAAAACAAGAGTGATATTCCGACTTCGTCGGAGTGATATTATCGCTGACGCGACAGTGATATTGAAGCCTTGCGGCTTCAGTGATATTCTATTCGCCT
>JAFVOP010000116.1 GCA_017505745.1 Clostridia bacterium | reverse complement strand
GTTTTACCTACCATAAAAAAACAAATTTGTAGGGGCGACCAGTGGTCGCCCGCGGGCGTTCAATGAACGCCCCTACATTACAAAAGGACAGAGATTTTTCGTCTCTGTCCTTTTTCACACGCCTTGCCCGTTTAGGTTAGTGTGTTACACCTTTTGGGTGTACTGTCGGGCGGTAATGAGCCGAGGTGGCGAGGCTTGCCTCGACGGAAGGATTGTTTTCGTCAGTATGACAGTTACCGTTGCTTTGGTCTACACCCTCCGCGCGGCACTGCGTTTGCAGTGCCGCGCTTTTTTCTTAGCAAGGGCTTCCCTCCCCTTTACTCCAGCTCGCAGAAATCACCAAAGGTGAGCATCAGAGGCGAATCGGTAATCGGAAGATTGACAAAGTCAATCTCTCCGCAGCCCGCGTCGGTCACCATCTGTTCGGGGAGCTTGTATACGCTTCCGTCGGCCAGATCGATCAGTTTGGCGTCCTTTCCAATGTTCCCAAAGGTTTGGAAGGAGACGGTGCCCTCGTAGGTGTGCGTCAGCAGCGGCACGGCATTCCAATATACCAACGCCTTGGAGCCGTTTTCCTTTGTGAAGCTGTACGTCACGATCGTGGGATCGTCGCAATCCTCGCGTTGGATGCGCTTGGAGGGCAACACCACGCGGCGCGCCAAAATCGGCTCGGCGCGATATCCCTCGGCAAACACCGACGCAAGCGTAGCCAGCGCATAGTACGAGGGCTTGGGCGTGTAGGTGCCAACCGAACGTCCGTTTTCGTCAAAATCCGCGCCGAGAACGCCAAAATAGCCGTAATCCAGATAGGTGGAAACCTGTCCCACGATGCCGCGCAGAGCCTCGATCATATCCATGGTAGAAAAATACGAGGTGAATTTTACGCCGCCGGCAAGGTCATGGAGCTGATTGCGAAGCAGATGCTTTCTCTGCTTTTCGGGCGTCCAGGAATATCCCGCCATCGCGCCCGCGCCGTCGCTTCTCGATTGCGCGCCCGTCTCACCCTGGATGATCTCGATCCCGGGGCGATAGGAATCCAGCAGGAGGCGATAGGAACGCAGATATTCGGCGCGGCGGGTATCGTGCGGGGTGTAGGCGTGGAAGGAAAAGACGTCCATATGATCGGCCAGTCCCTGCGCCAATGCCGTATTGATATAGGTAAAATCGTATCCGTGAGATACGCCGAATGCAACCGCCTTTGCCTCGGGATCCGCCGCATGGATCGCATCGGCGGTCATCATGGCAAACTGCGCGTATTCCACCGCGCTGGGCCCCGGCTCGGGTTCTCCCTCGGCAACGTTATGCTTCCAGCTGTAACGCGCATCGGGCTCGTTCCAGATCTCATAGTATTGCACCTTTCCGCGGTAGCGGGAAACAACCGCCTTTACATAGGCCACCCAAGCCTCCCGCTCCTCCGCGGTTGCAATGGGCGGACACCCTACGGCTCCGAAATATTTTTTTGCAAAGCTGCTGTAAAGCTCGTTTCCATAGCAAAGGCAGATCCAGGGACGCAGATTGCGGCAAACCAGATTTTCTACAATCTTATCCAGCCATTCAAAATCGTAGACCCCCTTCTCTTTCTCGGTACGCGCCCAGCCTGATTGGATCCGCACCCATTTCACCCCAATGGCCGCTACCTTGTCATAGGCCTTTTCGGGATCGAAAACATCGCGATCCAGCTTTTCAAAGCCGATACCGATGGGAGACTCTTTGACGTCATAAGAGCTCTTGCGCTTTACCTGTCCGATTTTTATCAACCGTTCCATTTCCATACTCCTTTTTGAAAAGTTTTTGTCCTCTGCCTTTATTCTAACAAATCGAATTGCAAAATAATATCATCCGATACCTATTTTTTTATAGATTCTTACGATTTTTGCAGGCAGGGCGGTAGCGGACGTCGGTTTTGTCGATCGTACACAAAGGATTTTCAAAAAGCGCCAAGAAATTTACATAAATTTATTGGTAAAAAATCAAAAAAACTCTTTACAAATGCAAAGAAGTATGATATAATATGTTCGTATGCGTGTACTCGGTTTTCGGATTCGAGACCGTTCCAGACGGCACCTTCACCCACCGACTGCTGAGTAAAACGCAAAAAATACAGAAAGGTGAAAACACATCATGCAGAAAGACGAAAAGCTCACACTCATTGAACAGTACGCTACCCACGAAGGAGACACCGGTTCTCCCGAAGTGCAGATCGCACTTCTCACCAACCGCATCAACAACCTGACCGTGCACCTCAAGGCCAACAAAAAGGACTTCCACAGCCGCCGCGGTCTTCAGAAAATGATCGGTAAGAGAAGAAACCTGCTCAACTACCTCCAGAAGGTTGATATTGAGCGTTACCGTGCGATCGTTAGCAAGCTCGGATTGAGAAAGTAAGACGTTTTGGGGAGCAGAGAGCAGCGGCAACCGTCACTGCTCTCGCTCCCTGTCGTTTTTTGACCCCTATCCCTTTCCTTACGGGCGGATTAGCAGTTACCCATGCACCCGAACCGCGCTTCGGATGCGTGGCTAAGTGCTAAACCTCCGTAAGAGACAAAATTAAAAAAATACGGAGGAAAAAATCATGTCCAATCCCATCAGCTCCGCAATGGAGTTTAAGAACTACAAGGTATTCAAGTATACCTATGCCGGCCGTCCGCTCGTGATTGAGACCGGTAAAATGGCAGGCCTGGCAAACGGCTCGGTGCTCTGCCGCTACGGTGACACCGTGGTGCTCTGCTGCGCAACCGCTTCCGAAAAGCCCCGCGACGGCATCGATTTCCTGCCCCTTTCGGTAGATTTTGACGAGCGTATGTACGCGGCAGGCAAGATCCCCGGCGGTTACCTCAAGCGCGAAGGCAAGCCCTCGGAAAAGGCCGTTCTCACCTCGCGTGTGATCGACCGCCCCATCCGTCCTCTCTTCCCCAAGGATCTGCGCAATGACGTAGCCCTCACCTTGACGGTCATGTCGGTGGACCCCGACTGCTCGCCCGAGATCACCGCTATGATCGGCGCATCCACCGCTCTCGCAATCTCCGATATCCCGTGGAACGGCCCGATCGGTGGCGCGTTCATGGGCTTGGTGGACGGCGAGATCGTCCTCAACCCCACTTTTGAGCAGCAGAAGAAGAGCGATCTGCAGCTGACCGTTGCCGCTTCGATGAACAAGGTTGTTATGATCGAGGCAGGCGCAAACCAGGTCGACGACGAAACCATGTACAACGCCATCATGAAGGCGCATGAGGAGATCAAGGATCTGCTCGGATTCATCAATGCCATCATCGACGAGGTTGGAAAGGCAAAGTTTGATTACCCCTCTTGTGAGCTCGATCACGAGATGTTCGACGAGGTGTTCGCGTTCTGTGAAAAGGACGTAATGGAAGCCCTCGATACCGACGATAAGAACGTGCGCGACGCGAAGATGGTTCCGATCAAGGACGCGATCGTTGCAAAGTTCGAAGAAAAATACCCCGAGCTGCCCGGCATGATGGACGAGCTGGTTTACAAGATCCAGAAAAAGATCGTTCGCCGTTGGTTGCTCGTGGACAAGAAGCGCGTAGACGGCAGACGCATGGATCAGATCCGTCCTTTGGGCAGTGAGGTTGGCGTTCTTCCCCGTACGCACGGCTCGGGTCTCTTCACCCGCGGACAAACCCAGGTTCTCACCGTTGCTACCCTCGGCACGCTCTCCGAAGCGCAGATGCTCGACGGAATCGACAGCGAGACCTCCAAGAGATACATGCACCACTACAACATGCCCGGCTTCTCGACCGGTGAGGCAAAGCCCGTAAGAAGCCCCGGACGCCGCGAGATCGGTCACGGTGCGCTGGCTGAGCGTTCGCTCGTTCCCGTTCTCCCCTCCGAGGAGGAATTCCCCTACGCAATCCGTCTCGTTTCCGATGTCGTTTCCTCTAACGGCTCGACCTCGCAGGGATCGGTTTGCGGCTCTACCCTGGCGCTCATGGATGCAGGCGTGCCGAT
>JAFVOP010000115.1 GCA_017505745.1 Clostridia bacterium | reverse complement strand
GATTGGTATCTTGCATGCCGCCTCCTGTATTTGTTCCTTCCGGGCGGATGCTGTCACGGAGTGGCAGCATCCGCCCTCCACCGTCAGATCATCGTATAGTGATCCCGGATCGGTTCACAGGAGAAAGGGATCGATGCTTGGATCGACGCGATTGCATCGGAGTAGCGCTCGAAGAACCTCTCACTCATCGTTTCATTTTCATCCAGCGTCAGCATTGCGCAAAGGTAGTAGACCGCGGGAGAAGCGAAAACGTCGCTGAACGGAAAGGGGTGGGAGAGCTCAACGTAGGAGGAACTGACCTTGGAAGAGGTTCCACTCCCGTTGGCGATTCGGTAGCATCGGTCGGTTTCGGCGCATTCTGCGCAAAAGGTTGCCAGGATGTAGGAGGCGCGCTCCTCATAATCCGAGGTATCCCCGCCGCTCGATTGACTTTCCGCAATCATCCGCAACGCGTTTTCATACAATTCCTGAAACGTCATATGGAATCACCTCTTACTCTTCTTCTTCCGGCTCATAGTCGATCTGAACCCTCAAAAGCACAAATTCATTCGGATAAACCACCTTTGCACCGTAGAGGTGAAGTCCCTTCACCGCATCGGCAAAGCGGAGCTCGGGACGGTAGGCGTCGATCTCGGAGAGCTGCTCCGCAAACGCGATGGCTCGCTTGGTACGAAGGAAGCAGTGGTGCAGGATCGAGGCTCCGGTATCGATGCGGTTGATGTTGTTGGATACGTAGACCTTACATCCGCCGATCGAACCGATGCATCCGGCCTCCAGTGCCGTGCTGTTGTCGGTGGCGTGCAGAACCTTGGCCTTCAGGATCAGCGCGGCAACCTCGGGAGTAACCTCGAAAACAACCTCCTCCGAGTTGGAAACGTTTTTCTTATAGAGCTGCGCACGGGCATTGATGAGCTCGCTGATGATCGTATCCACGGTAGGGTTGTTTGAAACGTAGACGTTTTGAGCCTGCGAATAGAGGCTAAACACATAGGCATCTGCCGAATTTGCCAGCGCGCTTGCTGCTTTTTTCATAGCGGCCTCCATCAAGCGGGGAGAAGCCTGCGCGCGGTCGATATCATCGATCTGGAAGTTGAAATATTTTGCCTGATCGATCTCCAAGGTCTTGCAGTTCTCGCTGAGTGTTTCAGGGTCTTCCATGTTTGCGTTCTTCACGTAATCTCTGACTCTCACGTTGCCAACGCCGCAGATCTGCACGGTGTCTCCCTTTTCGCGGATATCACCTTCAAATTCACGGTTGCAGTTGGTAACGGCAACATACTGCTTGTCGAGCTCCTCGTAAAGGTTTTCGCTCCATACAGTGGGAATAAAGTTTTGAATAGCCATAATCATAAATTCCTTTCTTGTTTCAATTTTTTAAGGGATCTTAATGCCATTTTTGCATCGATCGCTTGATTTTTTGGTAGTTGGCGCGCACTTCCGTTTGGGTCATGGCGCGCACCTCCGAGGGTGAGAAATACTCGGATTCGGTAGGGGAGATCGCCCCGGCAGAGCGAGAGGCATTGCTTTGATTGCAGGCGGCCGCCTTTTGCGCGGTCAAGCCCTTCTTCCGTTCCATCAACGCGTACGCCGCGGCGATGGGGATCCCGCGTCGTACGTCCTCCCACACGGCATCGGGAAGGGATGATAGCGAGGTCTCGGGATAAAGCTCCTGAAATTCCTCACATTCCTTTCCCATGCGCTCCCATGCTGCGTCACGCGCGGCGATTTGTGCACGCAAGAGGCTCAGTTCACCTCGCAGCTGCTCCAATTGATCCTCCGGAGCTTCTGCAGCAGGCGTGGAAGCAGCAGGATCAGAATCCTGCACGGGATCATCAGAAACGGCAGGATCCGATTCCATCGCTCCCATCGCTTCCTCCGATCCGTCGGTGTCATCGCATACGGGGGCTTGGATATGAAAGTCTCCGCTTGGCGCATTCTCCGGCGGTAACGGATCGCCCGTTGGTACATCCTTATCTGCATCTGCTTTTGAAACCAATTCTTCATCATTCATTCGTGTTTACTCCTTTCGATAGAATGCTCCGAAGCATGCTTTCACGGTTTTCCACCGTTCCCGGCGGGAGCAGCTCCAGATACTGTGTCACGTCCAGGTCTCCACGCTCCAAAAGCTTGTCCAGTACACTTACCGTTGCTGCGGGGGTGTAGGTGCTCACGTTTGCCACCTCTACGTTGGCGCGCAAAAGCTCTTCCTTCAAAAGGCCGTAATTGATGCGCTCCGCCGTTTTCACACCGTCTGCCTCGGTTACCAGCAATCGCTCGGGCGGGCAATAGGTACAAAGCATATCGGCCCATATCGTTGCTAATTCTCCAATGCAACGGCAGAAATCGGAGGCAACCTGCTGCAGAGAGAGCTTAGAGGCCTCTTGCAGCGTCAGGATCGCGCTGGTGTTGTTGGCGGGAGCATCCCCGAGAGCCGCTTCCGTGGCGCCCATAATGTCTTTGGTGGTTTCGATCACGTTGGCGATCAGCTCCAGGTATCCCTCCTGCATTTTCCCAACGCCAACCACCGATACCGCATCGGATACGTTGCCGCCTCCCATTGCGGCAATTGCCTGCCCCACCTCGTTGGACCACTCGGGAATGCGCGACTTATCGTAAATGATCTTGGAAAACGCGGTGTCATACATATGCTTCATCACCATCGCGTAAGCGGTGTTGATATACTTTTGGTTTGCGATCATGTCACTCACCACAGGGGTTCCGTGAAAGCTTCCCTTGGTGGGATGCCAGTTGAAATAGGCTACGGGGTAATATTTGAGTCCGGTGTTGACGCGGCAGATCACCCGTTCACGGGTCGATTTTTCAAAAATCACCTCGCCGTTTTCACGGAAGAAACGGATGAGGAAAGTGGCCTTTGGCGAGCAGCTCAACTCAAACGAGGTGGGATCGGTTTCGGACGGCTCGCCGTCTCCAACGATTGACATTGCGTCCCGCTCGGATGCACCGTTGGCCATTGCCTCGCGACGGAGCGAGGAAAGGGTCGCGCGTCCCGAGAGAATCAGATATTCCTGGGACTGAAGATCGGTACTGTTTACGTCAGCTACGAAAAGATCTGTATTGTTGATCAGATCGGTACGGATATCGCCAACGAAGGGTTGACCGTCCCGATAGGATCCGTCCCACCAACAATAAAAGATTCCGTCGCCCGTCAGCGCCGCGTTGTGAAGCGCTTTGTGAGCCAGCGCGCGCATCCCGTTCCGCTTCCAGCGGTAGGAGGCGTTGCTGTTGAGGATCCGCAAACCCTCACTCACGTTTTTTCGCAATGCTTCGCTTTCCAAAAAGGGGAATTTGTCATCGGTGTATTGCACCGAAAGATCTCCCGGCAGCACCGCGCAAACCAGATAATCGGTAATGCGGCGAACCAGATTAAATACCGGATGTGGCAGATCATTCTCAAGGCGTGTCCATTGTTCGCCGCGGTAGAAGCGTTCGTTTTCCCGAACTCTTTCATACAGACCGATTCGTCGCTTATATTCCTGTCCGGCTTCGTATAACTGCCAAGCAGGTGTGTTGTAGTGTTTCATAAGTCTCCTTTCTTTTATAAATTTGCAAAGAGAGCAAGGCGATAAAACCGTGAGCGCGTTTGCCCGGAGTCGTGCAGCTGCACCTGCAGAAAGCGGAATCTTCCAAGGGCGGCGCGAAGATCGTAAAACACGGGGGCGTTTTGAATGCGTCCACGCAGGGAGAAGCTTTTGCTGCGCACCTCACTGCTCACTGTCAACGCCACGTCACTTCCATCGGTAGCGGCGCATAGCGTGATCCGCAAAGCACGCTTGCGGGCTTCCGGTGTCTCAAGATCCAGATACGCGCTTCGGTAGCTGGCCAAGAACGGGGTCCCGTTGTCGGTGCTGAGCGATTCGTCAAACAGGCAAATACGGCCTTGTGAGGCAAATCCCACCTCTGCGGAGGAATGAAAAAACAGGGAGGGATTGATATTGTCAAACACGGTCCAATATCCTTGCGCAACTTGATAGATCCATACGGCTCCATCTTCATCCTCGGGGTCACAGAACCAAAGCTCTCCATGTGTCGGATCGTCGCATACGAGCGCTCCTTGAAGAAAGCTTGGCGTTTGCAGAGCGGGAATTGACGGTGAGATCGCGGTGATCTGAAACTCATCACAGTCTGCCGCTGCGGAATGCAGGCGAAAGATGCCACCGGCATTGATCACAATCGGATCCCCGTTTTGGTAGAGCGCAGTATTCGGCGCAGTGCATCCCACGCCGTGCAAAAGGGGATAGAAGCCAATCGGATTGCCGTTCTCCGCCAACGCCAGGGAATAGGCTCCTTCCCTGTGAAAGACCAGAATACGGTCATGATTGGAAAAAAGCGTTGTAAGGGGATGATCTTCGTCTCCGAGCGTCTGTACCGCATTCCGCGTGAAATAAAGCGCGTCGCTGTCGCTGTATTCCGCTCTCGACGCGAAAAGCATATCCTCACTTACCTGCGTTGCGCAAAACAGAAGATTTCCTTTGGGCGCGCCATAGAGCAGGAGCTGCTCACGGGACTTGCAAAAGGCATGATAGGCAAGTGTGGTCTGCGCAAGCTGGGTGCGCAGCGTATCGGGGATCGATACGGTGAGGGCTACCTCAATCGAGCTTGCCCCGCTTGCCGAGGGAATCTGCAGGAGCTTCCCGGACACCGTGTAATCGGTGGTCCTCATTCCGTCCACCCGTACGCTATCCGTTGTGGATACGTAAAAGGGCAGTTGAAAGGTTGTGGAGGCTGTTGCGTTGAAGTAATGGATGCGAAGTCGGTCGGAGAGGAGGTTGAGATCCTCATGGACAGCTCCCATGGCGCTTGGATGCCAGTTTTGTCCGTACAGGGGGACGTAGCCCTGCGCACCTTCCAGCGAATCGGATTCGGGATCGTAAACCTGCACGCTTGTGCCGTCCAACAGATAGAGACGCTCTCGATAGGCGAAGAAGCGAATTCTGGTTGCCGCATCCGAAACACTGCCAACCGATACTCTCGTATCGCTGCCAAGACGGAACACCTCGCTTTCTGCCACGGCAAAGGTGAATTCCTTTCCATGCAGCGTTCCTTGCCAAAAGCCGCGTATCACGTCGGGAAGCGAATGCAGAACGCGCCAGCCGCAGCGCTTTTCCAGGGATCCGTCGGGAAGGACACGAAAATTCCGCAGATCAGCGGCGCTTTTCGAAAAGGCGCCGGTGGCGCAGCCGATGCCGGGAAACCCCGAAAGGACTTCCTTGGCGTATGCTTGCCTGGGCTTGATTTTTGCCATATATACTCCTTTCTTTCAGAGGTGCCGATGCACAGAACCCAAGGGGCACTCTCTGTCAAATTTGATAAATGTGATGGTTTTGCCTCTTCCCAATGCGAAAATTGCGATCGGGAACGGATGTTTCCTGCCACGCCGCGCAACGGCTCATCAGCCCGTAGCGCAGAGCTTCGGGAAGGTGCGTGATCTCGTGCGGCTCTCCCGAGGCATCCTCGGGGCGTGACGGATCACACAAGAGGGCAGGGAGAGAACGGATCAATTCTCCACACGCAGAGCTGATCCAAAGGTTTGGGGTGCGGCTTTCCCGATTCAGGTATTCACGAAGGACACGCCATCCGGGCACACGCCGATCGTCTGCCGCGCACATGGGAGGCATTCCAGATACGCGTTGCATGATCTCAAAGCCGCTTTTTCCGGTGTCCTGACGTCGGTTCCAAAGGTCAGGAGATGCCACCGCGTATTCCGCTGCTTCTCCCGCGCAGAGGTCGGAAACCAGCTCTGCTGCTTCATACAGCGTTTGGTCGGGAATCGCCAGCTCGCGCAACACATAAATGTTGCCATCCCGGTCAAGTCCAAGGAGCAGGGCGGCAAGCATATCGAAGCCGTAGTCCAAGGCAACGAAGCGCCGCAACTGCCGGGGAATGCTCCCCGGGGATACCACATGCGTGTCGGGGTGAAATTCCGGGAGGAATTGGCCTTCAAACACGTCCCATTTTCCATACAGCCATGCTTCACGGAGACCGGAAGGAAGCGTTTCCAATTGTCTGACGTAATCGGGATCGGCTTCTAAAAGGACGGGATTGTCGTAAACCGTTGCGGGAATAAAGCAGTAGTCATTCGGATTTTCGTCAGTGCGAAAATTCCGATCCACGAAAAGCCGCTTGACCCACGCGTGCCCGATCCCACCGGGATTGCAGGTCAGATACATGCGCCTGGGGACGTCCCTGACACCTCTCAGACAGGCCTTAAAAACAGAGAACTGATATTCGCTCAGTTGCGTTGCCTCGTCGATGGCAATGACATCGTATTCCTGTCCCTGATACCGCAAACAGTCGCGGGCACAGGCACAGTACCCAAGTGCAATACTGCTCCCGTTTGGAAAGTAAAGGCATTTTTCGCTTTCCCGATAGACCAGAAGCTTGCCGTATTCCGCAAGCAACGGCTGCACATGATTGGCTTTGAGCTCGGCGTAGCTGCGGCGGATCAGCAAGCATCGGATGCCTCTGTACCGCAAGCAAAGTCCTACCAGCTTTCGTCTCAGAGCCCAGGACTTTCCGCCACCGCGCGATCCGCCGTAGGCGGTGTAGCGGGTACGGGAGTCAAAAAATTGCTTTTGACGCTCGGTTGGAACTCCTTTGATGTGAATTCTTTCTTCCTCACTCATGCACCGTCCTCCAGAATGTCATGCTCAAAGATCGGAAGAATCGGCGCCCCATTCGGCGTAGAGACTGCCTTTTCTCCGTAGCTGAAATGCTCCTTCAAATAGGCGTTGAGCAGGGCTGGGGAGCGGGAAGAATTCAGGGCTTCATCCTCCAAAACCGCGCATACGTAATCGTAGCAGCTTGGAAAGACCTCCCGTAGCCGGATTGCCGCAGAGGTTCCGCAGCCCAGCTTCGCGCAAAAACCGGCGAGCGTGGGTAAGCGTCCTCCCTCCTTTTTTGTATCCGAGGAGGAGCTCGTGTGGCACTCCTTCAGATACCGTTTCAGTTTTCGGGAGAGCGAGCCGTCGGTTGCGGATTCCACCAACGTGTTTTCATTGCTCTCCTCATGCAGTTTGTTTACACCAAGTACATCACCTCGCTTTCTGTTCTGTGCAGGTAGATTGTATCGCAAAAACGTGTGCCAACGTGTGCCACAGTGTGCCACAGTATGCCAACTTTTTTAAAAAACTTTCTTTTTTTGAAAAATCGTGGGAAATGCATATTTAACACCCAATTCACAAAAATTACAAAAGAGGTTTACAGGGATGCGATATACTGAAACAAAGGAAAGAGAAAGGACGGATTTTGTATGCTGACCTATGAAGCTTTGAAAAAGAATGAAGAGATCCGAACCTATATCGTCCGCGCTGACGAATCTCTGTGTGCGTTGGGGTACACCGAGCATAGCTTTGCTCACGTTTGCAAAGTTGCCGATACGGTAAAATACCTGCTGGAAAGCCTGTCCTACAGCGCGCATGAGGTGGAGGTCGCGCAGATGGCGGCCTACCTGCACGACATCGGCAATCTTGTCAATCGCGTGGATCATTCGCAAAGCGGTGCAATTATGGCCTTTCGTCTCCTCGATCACCTGGAGATGGATTGCGCCGATATCGCCACGATCGTCACAGCCATCGGAAACCATGACGAGGGAACCGGTGTGCCGGTCAATCCCATTGCGGCGGCGCTGATCCTGGCGGATAAATCCGACGTGCGTCGGAGCCGCGTGCGCAATGCCGATTTTGCTACCTTTGATATTCATGACCGCGTGAATTATTCGGTCTCCAAGTCCGGACTTACGGTGAGCGAGGACCGCAAATCGGTTCTGCTTTCCCTCACCGTGGAAACGGCGTATAGCTCGGTCATGGATTACTTTGAGATTTTTTTGGACCGTATGGTACTTTGTCGCAAGGCGGCACAAACGTTGGGACTGACCTTTCGGTTGGAAATCAACGGGCACAGCATGCTGTAACGAGAAAGTCTCCCCTTGCTAAAAGAGGCTGCGAAAAGCCGTATTTTTGAAAAAATACTGAAAAAAATAAAAAAGTTCAAAAAAACACTTGCAAAATCAAATTGAATGTGGTATAATACCGCTGTTGCGCGCTGCGCAGAAAATTTTAGGGTGGTCCGCTGCGATGCTCTGCATGAACGCCCGGTATTTGAAGGAGGACTCAAAAATGAATTTGATTGAGGCTTTTACAAACGAGCAATTGAAGGCGGAGCTTCCCCTCATCCGCATCGGTGACACCGTCCGTGTTCACAACCGCATCAAAGAGGGTAACAGAGAGAGAATCCAGATGTTTGAGGGCACCGTGATTGCAAAGCACGGCGGCGGAATTTCCGAAACCTTCACTGTAAGACGTATTTCTTACGGCGTTGGCGTAGAAAAAACGTTCCCGATTCATTCTCCGAACGTAGAGAAGGTAGACATCATTCGCGTTGGTAAGATCAGACGCGCAAAGCTGTACTATCTGCGTGACAGAGTCGGTAAGGCTTCCAAGGTTAAGGAGCAGATCTGACGAAAGTGAAAAACAGACCGTTGACGATCAACGGTCTGTTTTTTCTTTTTTGCCCAATCCATTGTGCATGTTTCCAATTTTCTGCTCTTTCTGTGAATATTTACAGGAAAAGAACGCGTTTTCTTGTAAATAATGCTTCTTTTCATGACAAAAAACACAAAAATCCTCTTGACGAATTGGGTATTTTGTAGTATAATGGGAGCATTCCACGTCAATAAGGGGAGTTTATGCCAAGATTTTTTGTTCGCAGTAGCCAAATTGTGGATGGAACCGTCACCGTAATGGGTGACGATGCGCATCATATTTCCAGATCTCTGCGCATGGCAGCAGGAGAGCACATTACGGTTTGTGATATGCAACGGTTTGAATATGAATGTGAGCTGACCGAATTTTTACCCGATTGTGTGCGCGCCAAGGTGTTGGCGGTTGAAAAAAGCAATACCGAGCCGCCGTATCTTGCACACGTATATCAGGCTCTTCCCAAGGGCGATAAGTTGGATTCGATCATCCAGAAAGCGGTGGAATGCGGGGCATCGGAAATCACAACCTTTGAGAGCGAGCGCTGTATTGTACGCGTAAAAGACGCTTCCGAGGGAAAAAAACTTGAGCGACGCGAGCGAATTGCGCTCGAAGCAGCCAAGCAAAGCGGTCGCGGGACCGTTCCGCAGATGCATCCCACGGTGCCGTTTGCAGAGGCGATCCGAGAAGCGGCGAAGGCGGACATCCCTTTGTTCTGCTACGAGGGGGACGGAACCGAGTCTCTTCCAATCGCCCTGGAGCGTTGCCTTGCGCAGAGCAAACCGGAGCAGGGGCGGCTCCTCACCGTCTCGGTCGTAATCGGAAGTGAGGGCGGGTTTTCCCAAGCAGAGGCACAGATGGCGATCGATGCCGGAATGTGCGCGGTAGGTCTCGGAAAGCGGATTTTGCGAACCGAAACGGCGGCCTCCTTTGTTCTTTCCTGCCTGGTGTACCGTATGGAACTGTCGGATTGAGCCCGCAATTGTTGTCAAAATGACGGTTTTTTTGACATATCATGCAACTTGCATGAAAAAACAGAAAAAAATTAGGAAAAATATCGAAAAACCTATTGAAAAATTACAAAAAATGATGTAAAATACAAGTAGTTTTCTACGATTTGATTTTCAATACATGATTTAGAGGAGAAAGAAAATGTCTAACAGGTTGTTTCAAGGTGTCATTCATCAAATGAAGGATGCAATCGATCGCATTATCGGTGTTGTGGATGAAAACGGCGTTATTATCGCATGCTCGGAGCTGGTTAAGATCGGGGAGATCCGTCAGGGGATCCGCGATGAGCTCAGCTATACCACCGACGTTATCACCAGCAGCGGATATACCTACCGCCCCATGACCAACGGTCCCAAAACCGATTATATCGTGTTCGTTGAGGGCGAGGATAAAATGGCGGAAAAAATGTCAAAGCTGCTCTCCATCTCGCTTGGCAATATCAAAAATCTTTATGATGAAAAGTATGACAAGGGCTCCTTTATTAAAAACATCATCCTGGACAACATTCTCCCCAGTGACATCTATATCAAATCGAAGGAGCTTCATTTCAACACCGAAGAAATGCGCATCGTCTTTTTGATCAAATTCTACGGAAAAACCGATATGATGCCGTTTGAAATGCTGCAGAACATGTTCCCGGATAAATCCAAGGATTATGTGATCAGCGTGGGTGAGCATGACATCGTGTTGGTAAAGGATGTCAAGGCCGGCACCGAGACCAAGGAGATCGAAAAGATCGCCACAAATATTGCCGATACTCTTTCCACAGAGTTTTACACCAGGGTTTCCATCGGTATCTCCACCGTTGTGGAGAACATCAAGGATCTTGCGCGCGCTTATAAGGAAGCGCAGGTTGCCCTTGAGGTTGGCAAGGTGTTCGAAACCGAAAAAAATATCATCAGCTATGAAAATCTCGGGATCGGCCGTTTGATCTACCAGCTTCCCACCACCCTGTGCGAAATGTTTTTGCAGGAGGTGTTCAAGAGAGGAAGCCTGGAGTCTCTGGACCGCGAAACCCTTATGACCATTCAGTGCTTCTTTGAAAACAACCTCAACGTTTCCGAAACCTCCAGAAAGCTGTTTGTACACAGAAACACGCTGGTATACCGTTTGGAAAAGATCCGCAAGCTGACGGGATTGGATCTGCGTGAATTTGAGCATGCGATCACCTTTAAGGTCGCTTTGATGGTCAAGAAGTATCTGAACTCCAAGCCCATTAAATTCTGAAAAGATAGAGCAGTGAGCGAAATGTAGGACGGATTCCGTAAGTACATTTCGCTTCTGTACTGTTTTCGACGTGCCTCTGCATAAAAATCTTCTCAGCATGCATACTGTTAGGAGAGTGTTGCAGCATGGATGAAGGGTGTGCAGACGGAAAGGATTACTTGAATGAAAGATTATAATCAGGATTATATTCCCGGGCAATGGGGAACCGGGCCGCAACCGGCCGCTTCCAAGGAGGTAAAGCCCGTTAAACGGGGCGTTTCGATCGGCTTTCTGCTTTCTGCCGTTTGCATCGTAGCGGTTTTTGCGATCCTCTTTACCTACACCATGACGGCGGAGACGCATCGCAAGTATTATTCGAACAAGCTTGCCGAGCAGCAGGCCATGATCGAGCAGCTGCAAAACGGCAATCGCTGGCAGTCGGATCTGGACCTGGAAAAGCTGGAGATGATTGCGGACCTGATCGAAGAATATTCCTATTACGCGGGCGCCGTGGGTGAGGAGGACCTCCTCACTGCTGTTCTTAAGGCGTATGTAGAGGCAACGGGAGACCGTTACGCCGAATACTACACCGAGGAAGAGTACAAAGAGATCTATCAGCAAAATCAGGGCGACTACGAGGGAATCGGAGTCAGTGTAATTCAAACGGTAGCAACCGTAGAGGGCTACGAGTACATGGTGTTTCAGATCATTGCCGTGTACGAGGGATCTCCTGCTGAGGATGCGGGGATCTGCGTGGGAGATCTTTTGTATGCCGTAAAGGCCGAGGATACCTATCAAACGGTGTCTGAGTTGGGGGGATATACCCAGGCGCTTCAATTGATCCGCGGAAAAAAAGGAACGCAAGCAGAGGTTGCCGTGTTCCGTCCCCACGGAGAGACCTTTGAAAGCCTTACGTATTCCATTACACGGGATGCGTATGAATCTCAATCGGTCAGTTATTTGTTCAGTGAAAAGGATCCCAAGGTGGGCATCGTCCGTATTTCCTCGTTTGATCTCACCACACCCTCGCAATTCAAAACGGCCGTGAACCGTTTGCTGGCAGGGGGCGCGGAGCATTTTGTGTTTGACGTTCGCAACAATCCGGGCGGAGATCTGCAATCGATCAAGGCGGTTTTGACCTATTTTTTGCAGGAGGGGGATCTGATCCTCAAATCCATTGACCGCAACGGCAAGGTGGCAAAGCAATATTTCGCAACCCCCATCGATGAATCGGATGAATATGCCGCATGCAATGTTGCCAAAGAGGAGATCGGGATGTTTGCCGATCTGGATATTACGGTGATCTGTAATGAAAACACGGCAAGTGCTGCGGAGGTGTTTACGGCAACCATGCGGGACTATGAGTTGGCAACGGTTGTAGGAGAAACCACCTTTGGAAAGGGCATTATGCAAAGCACGCTTCCGCTGTCTTTCTTCGGAGAGCAGTATACGGGATACCTGAAAATGACCACGTATGCTTACGTCACCGCGTGCGGTGTCACCTATCATGAGATCGGCGTCAAGCCCGACGTGGAGGTCTCGCTTTCAAGCGAAGCCCAAAATTACAACATTTACGTGCTTCCGCAGGAGCTGGATGATCAGCTGCAGGCGGCGATTGCACAGTTTAGATAAGTTAAAAATTATTATTTCACTTTTTTAAGGAGAAGAATCATGGCAAAAGGAAAACAGATGTTTTATACCCAAAAGGGCTATCAGGAGTTGGTGGACGAGCTGCACTATCTCAAGCATGAAAAGCGTGAGAAGATCAAGACCGACATCGCGGTAGCACGTTCGTTTGGAGACCTTTCGGAGAACTCCGAGTATGATGAGGCGCGCAATGAGCAAGCCAAGAACGAGGCGCAGATCAAAGAGCTGGAGGAGCTGCTGGAGAATGCCGTGATCCTGGATGAATCCACGGTAGATACCAGTGTGGTCAGCCTTGGTTCACGCGTAAAGGTACTCAATCCCGTCCTTGGCGTGGAGGTTACTTACGATCTGGTGGGCTCCAATGAGTCCAACCCTATGGAGGGCAAGATCTCGGACCAATCTCCCGTTGGAGAGGCATTGATCGGCAAGCGCGCAGGGGATGAATTTGACGTAGAAACTCTTTCGGGAACGATTCGTTTGCAGGTTATAGAGGTTTCCAGAACCAAAGCGTAAGAGATCAAACAATCGAAAGCGGAACGGATGAGGCGTATGTTTTCTGCGTTCCGCTTCTTTTTGGTGTAATAAAGAAAGGAGAAGCTTGTGAAAAACACGGAGGAGAGCCGCAGGGAAAAGATGGACGGCGGAGAGCTTGTGATCCGCAGTCGGTTTTTGACGTGGTTGGATAATTTTTGGTATCACTATAAATGGCACGTGATCGTGGTGCTTTTCTTTTTGGTGATTGCGGTGGTGGGATTGGTGCAGTGCGGTACGCAAAACACCGATGATGCGATCGTCACTTTTGCGGGAGGATATACGCTCAGCGGAGGTGAGATCGAGCAGATTTCAAATGTTTTTTCTGCCATTGCGCCGTCAAAAAAGGACGGGGAAGGAAAGCTGTCGGTTGGGCTGAATGCCTATTCCATCTATACCGAGGAGCAGCTGCGGGCGCTTGCCACCGATCCCGATACGAAGGAGTATTCTCCTTACGCATTTCAAAGCGCAAAGCAGGTCAATACGAATCATATTCAGAATTTTTCCACTTATGTAGAGACCGGAAGCAGCGCGGTTTGGTTGGTGAGCGAATACGTTTATCAATATCAGAATCTGTCGCAGCTCTCGGTACCGCTGGAGGAAATGTTTGAGGAGCTGCCCGCGGGAGCGTACGACGCATATGCGATCCGATTGGCGGACACAAAGCTGTATCAGTATTACGATGCGCTCCGGGTGCTTCCCGAGGATACGTTGATTCTTATGCCCAAAAGCTTTGCTCTTTGGGGAGAATCCTCAAATCCTGAGAAGTACGAAATGTTCCGGCAGATCTACTGTGCAATCGTTGAATTTGAGACCCCGTAATGCAATAAAACCGATGAAAAGCCACATCCGAAAAAAGTCGGGATGTGGCTTTTCTTTTCAAAAACAGTTGGATCGGCCCGTATGATTTTTAAGTCTTTGACGAATACCAAATAGAGATCAACCCTCACAGGGTAAAAAATAAACAAAGGAGGATGAACGATGAACCAAATCACCGATGCACAGGTGCAAGCCTTTCAAACGTATTTGATCAACGAGGAACGGTCGTCGGTCACCGTAAGCAAGTATCTGCATGACGTCACCTACTTTCTCAGATGGATGGGCGAACGCTTTTTGTGCAAGGATGCCGTACTTTCTTACAAGGAGATGCTACAGAAAACGTATGCCGTGAGCAGCGCAAACTCCATGCTGGCAGCACTGAATCAGTTCTTTCGGTTTTGCAACCGTCCGGAACTTTGCGTCAAGCAATTCAAGGTTCAACGGGCAGTGTTTTGTCCGACGGAAAGGGAACTGTCCAAGGAGGAATACCGACGTTTGATCACAGCGGCCGAACGAAAAAAGAATGAGCGGCTTTCGCTTGTGATTCAAACAATCTGCGGAACGGGAATTCGTGTCAGCGAGCTTTCTCAAATTACGGCAGAGGCTGTCAAACGGGGACGGGCCACCGTTTCCTGTAAGGGAAAAACACGCACCGTGTTTATTGTTTCGGCTCTGCAAAAGCGGTTGCTGTGCTATGCGAGAGCGCAACGGATCTCGTCAGGTGCGATCTTTGTTACCAAGCAGGGAAATCCAATGAACCGATGCAACATCTGGAAGGAAATGAAGTGCCTGTGCAGTCTTGCACAGGTCAGTCCCCAAAAGGTCTTTCCGCACAATCTTCGACATTTGTTTGCAAGAACCTTTTACCGCATGGAAAGGGATATTGCCAAGCTGGCAGACATTTTGGGGCATAGCAGCATCAATACCACGCGTATTTATATCATTGCCACCGGCCGGGAGCATCAACGTCGGATGGAAAATATGCATCTGATTTTGTAAAAAAGAAAAACAGTGCTTCAACCACATAATGTGCATTATGT
>JAFVOP010000114.1 GCA_017505745.1 Clostridia bacterium | reverse complement strand
TATTTGTTTTCGTTCGCCTGTGTAATCGGTGTAGCTGAGTACACAGTAATAATGTCCGTCTTTTTCTCGCAGGTGTCCTGCAATCATAAATAACTCCTTTCTGCATTCTGCACATATTTCGGACGTTTCTTTATTGGAGTGGCTCCATTATATCACACAATGCCGTTTACGGTGTAACCCAAACACACCGTTGATCGCTCGTCCGTTTTCACGGAGTCATGGCGGCGGTGCTCGGCGGCTCGTCCTTTCGGACAAGGCGAGGAGTTCCCTCGGCTCGCAGTTATTCACTTGTCAAGGATCAAATTCTTCTTAGCCCTCACTATAAAGGACATTTATAAGGCGTTTTTACACCCTCGGTGAAAACTTTCCTCACTATAAAGGACAATTACATCCCGTTTAGCAACCCTCGTAAGATAATTTATTTGTTAGTTTTTACCGAACACTAAAAAGCCCTGCGGTTAACAGGGCAGAAAGGTATAGGATGTGTTCGGATATTTGGACGAAAAAAGCCGTGTTTTTCTCTCAAAAACTCGCTACAACCGCCGTTCTTATTGGCAGAGGGATAGTTGCTCCAACATGCTCATCAACGCCGACAATCGCCGTATTTTCGTTTAATTAAGACAAGAAAAAGGGATGGCTTTTTTCCATCCCTATGATCTTATTATTCTTTGGTTGCATCCAGCGCGATTCGCATACCGAGGCGAAAGGCGTACTCGAAGATGGCTGCTTCCGATAGGCTTGCGTATTCGCTCCAGCAATCGTGGAACTTTTCGAAGATTTCCTTCTGCTCGTCAGTAAAGCTTTTCTCCAAATTCTCGTGATGCCTTGACATGTACCCAAGGAGCTCTTTCATCTCCTTTGAGTTCGTCCGACTGTCCTCTTGAGGTACGATGTTGCCGTGCCATAGCTCTTTAATTATGCTTGTCATCCTTACCTCCTGATATAGCAATAGCGACTGCATCCCCGAGTTCACCCTCGGCGATACAGTCGCCATTTTGTTTCATTTTCTCCACCGCGATCAAGGTCTGACGGACGAGCTCGAGCTCCCTGAACGTATGTGGTGCCGCAATAAATTCCTTCTGCCGTGCAAACACCTGCTTTACGACCTCGCCCATAATTCCGTACTTGTCGCCGTAAAATAATTCTTCAATCGTATATTTTGCCATATGCGTTACCTCCTTGGCTTTTGGTAACACATACAATATCACAGAATAGGGAGAAAGTCCAGCATACACGGATTTGTTATCAAAGAAGTAACAATTTTGGTCTTCGATTACCAACTTGCGTAAAAATTTCGTGTTTCTTTCGTATTTTCTTCGCCTTTTTTCATGTTTTGCATTTTTAATATAAAAATCGGCTGATTTGAGTGTTAGCTCAAGCCAGCCGATTTGCCATTGTAATATTCAGTTAGAGTCCGCTATCGAGATTTGCCAAATGAGTCAAAAAGTCATTTCCTGCATATTTGTACTCGTTTTGAAGCAATATTGCACCACGATCCAGATGAGCTTTAACCGCTGTCGGAAAATATTCTTCATCGGTCAAATGCCTGTCCTCACAAAGTTCAAATAAACATTTGTAAAGGGCATCTGCATCTCCAGTTATAGTTTGACGATTTAGCTCTCTTCCAAGGGTGTTAGTTTTATAATCGTCCTCTTCTAACTTGCCTTGCTTCAAGGATAATGCAATAGAGAGCTTAATTAGAGTAGCATATGGTATTTTTGTGCTTAACTCTAACTGAGTTAAACTGCTCGAAAACATCATTCAAACTCATTTGATCATTATCTTTAATAGCCAATTTGGTTAAGAATATTAGGCGCTCCTCAGTTATATTGAGCATCATTCCACTTTGTCCACGTCTCTTCAAGAAATTATTGTGACAATATGCAGAAAACTTCTCAATATATCCATCGCTTGCGCGGCTTCTGCCTGTATGTTCAAATTGTACTTTTACGCTGTCATAAAGATATCTAACCTCAGAAAATACTACTCCAAGATCGGTTCTCTTTTCGATATTATTGAATTCCACACATTCTGAAGCTTGGGATATTGATATAATCGCATTGCGATACAAATCTGTAACACCGCGAATTTGCTCTGCCATAGAAGGCGCGTTTTCATCATTGGCTTCGTCTTTTATCGCAATATAATCATATCGGTCATCAGAATCATTCTGATTCAAAATATCAAGTGTAATTGCGTGATAAAAAAGATTGTTGATTGCTGGTTGAAGTTGTATCCATCCATATTTATAACAGTCACGTGCTTTATTGGTTTTTTCCCAATCCAAGCTAAAAAATAGCGGAACGATTTTGTTTCTATCTCCATGTTCGAACTGATCCAACATCAAACACGATTGAGCCGTGTAAAAGAAATAGTAAAACTCGAGCAGATCAACAAAATATTCTTTCGTGCGAGATGGATTTCCCAAAACAAAGCGGAGGTCTTCCGCGAACATTTCCCTGGCCGCAATATGTAATGTAAAATACCGTTCCTTTGTTTCTGTCGTGACACATCCTTCGCGTAATGTTTCCATTACTGCTTTTTCAAGAACATTGGCTTGTTTTGAAGATTGTTCTATGGCTTTTTCAACAATTTCCTGTAATTGATCGTTTGAGCTTAAAACAGAAAACAAATACTGCGCCATCTTTTCTTCGCTTGGATCTGTAACAGGGATATAAATCATAGAATCTATACTATTAGGACGAAGCTGATCTTTTTCATCCCAATACAGTTCTTTAAGGATATGAAAAAGCTTATCTTTAGTTTCTTCGTCAACATCCACATTATTAATGATACTATTGATTGTTTCGGTCATTAGTCGCGGCTGGAATTTTTGTTTTTTGACAATTCTAAGCCACTCACCGATAACATTTGATAATGTTTTTATAATTAAAGCATTGTTGTTTGTTACAAAAGGGAACAGTTTGATTTTTTTAGCGGCATTATGAGTAAAGCGATTTCCGTCGTCTCCCATCATGAAAGACTTTTTCATAATTTCCTGGTCTAACGCAAAACTCATAATCTCACCTCCTTAAAGCTATATCCAAATTCCGTCTCTTCAAAAACAAAACGAGTCTTTTCCTCACTACCCTTAGGAACAATAAACACGCGCTTTCTTTTTTCTCCTAAATCAATTAACGCTTTTATCTTGCTCACGAAATCCGCATGAATATTGCAATCTTGAGATGAGGGACGATATCCGTCTTTCATAGACCGAATCAAACGATATAAAGCATAGTCCAAGTAAATGGTAACATCCTTCTCCTCTTTTGCATCCCGATAGCGGATTGAAATTGTGGGCAAAAATCTGATCACTTCATCCTCGGGCGCAGTTTTAATTAAATAAGGATTAATGGATAAGTTTTCTACGATGCTATATTTATCATTTGAATCATCCAAACAGATAAGCTTTTCTCCAAACAATCCATCCCACGAATATATACTGCGAGTTACACTATCATATAATCCGCGTAATTCTTTGCTTTTTCCAGAATACACGTAATATAAATCCTTTACAAACGAAGCGTACACCGAATCTTTCTCTACAGATTCATCCATCATTTCTCGCTGATACATAATAAATTTGTAAAGATACTTCTTTAACTCTCTTTCTCCGTCAATAGACGGAAGATTACAACCTACGATTACTTGCTTGTAACAGGAATCATTAAGTTTATTCGCGATGCTTGTCGCCACCTCGTCGCTTGCATAAAAATCAAGCAATTCTGAATCTCTCTTTTCTGTATCGCTATTATCTACTTTGAGTTCAGCCATGTGATCAAGCAATGATGAAGTACCCTTGTTATCAAAAACAAGCATTGGAGTCGTGTATTTTATATAATTTTCTAAAAATTTAGATGGATAGTTAAAGCTCTTCCAAAATGTTTTTTCATCAAAATCATGTGGCACAACAGCATCGTAAACAAAGTTCAAAACATCACGCGACGTAATAACCAGTTTGTGCTTTATGGAAGTCTCTATGATTTTCTGAACGAGATAGTCTTGATTTTTTTCGTTAGATAAAAATTCAAAGTTGTTCCTTATAGGACAACGTGTATGTAAATCACAACTACTGTTTCCGCAATAAGCGCTATAAAACGGATTTTCCTCTGTTTTTGCAAATATTTTTCTTAAAAGCTGTGTCAAATAATCTGATTTAACGCCGGTATTTGTCAGTGTGTAAAGCTGATAATCTGAAAAGTCTACATGATAGAAATTGCTACTTGGGTCAAAAGGTAACGCTTCATCAATATTAAATATGTTATTATTGATGACATACTGATGCAATTTAGTAAAAGATTCGCCTTCTTTTGAATCAATAAAATTATTAAGCATACCAAGGTTGATTGCAATTATTATTTTCTCCGTGCCACCGTTATCTATATTTTCATCATTAAAAGCCTCAAGCCTTTTTGCCAATGTAGATATTGCGGTTTTATTAGGAGCATCGCTCTCGGTCGCGTCACTATATACCATATAATCATCTAAAATATGCACTTCATTTCTTAAATAAGAGAGCAAATGAGATTTTCCATCACCCGCACTTCCGCATACAAGCACAAGCTTTTTTTGCGGAAAATTTTCAATGCGTGACAACAAAGCCCGAAGTGCCTCTTCCGGGGTTCTGAGAACATGTAAGTATTTATTCAATTCACTAAACTTATCTATACTTGCAACGGCTCCAGACGAAAGATTACTTAAATCTCTAAATGCTGATATAAAAGAACAACTCATATTTGTCTCCTTATGCTTTGGCGTGGTTAATTGTTTTCATTTTGGGGGATCATTTCCATAATATCCCCAATGTCACAATTCAAAGCAGTGCATACCTTTTGCAGCACTTCGGTATTGACATTCTCGTTTTTTGCAAGCTTAGTAACAGAAGCAGAGCTGATACCTGCGGCTGCTTGTAAATCTTTCTTTTTCATGTCTTTGTCAATAAGCAATTTCCAAAGCTTTTTATAACTGATAGCCACTTTACACCTCTACAAAAATAAAGTATATAAGTAGTATATCATAAAATTCGACATAAGTCAATATATTTTCTTGCGTTCGCAAGAATTATTCTCAAACATGAAGATTTTTCTTCTCGCTTTGAGAAAATGATCCTATTGGAATAATACCAACTGATTTTTGGTATTGTCCCGATAGAAAATTAAGTGGCGAAATTCGTCATTTAAAAGAGCGAAAACAGGCTGGACATTACGTGCCCAGCCTATCAGTTTAGTGCGTTATTTGTTAAGATCGTTGCACAAATTATTTAAATATTCCTCAACATTATATTATTCGAGTATCAACCAATGTCCGCCCTTTTTAGAGCCTTTACGATCAATGCGTTGTTTTTTCTTTAGTATTTTTATAGCATTGCTTACGGCTGTAGTACTAATTTGCAATTGATTAGATAACTCTGCTATAGTTATTGTGCTGTCCGCTGATATGAGATCAAGTATTTGTTGTTGCGTTGCTGTGAGGTCATATTTTTTATCATCTATATCAAGTTCTATCGATTCAGCCACTTCTTTATTAGCCAAAGGTATAGTGACGGTAATAAAGTTTTCGGTGATATCAAAAACTTTTCTGCCATACTTGGATACAATCAAAGGAACACCGTGTCCTGTCTGCTCAATATAATCAAGCTGCACCATGATCTGTTGCAATTCAAGGTTGACGGGACGGCTTCGTCCGGCATAAAAATCTTCAAGAGAGTAATCTTCGGGTAAGCCGCCGATGGAGACGATTTCAATTCTGTCGCTGAAGAAATATACAGCAGGGGGAGTCTGTTTCGTCCAACGGTTATGAAGGCAGGCGTTTAGCCACGCCTCACGGAAAGCATCTTTGTCAAAAAGCTTTGTTTCCTTGCGAAGTCCGCCATCTATTTTTACGGTCGTTTCATTGATTGCTTCGGCATAGTCGAGGACTTGCTTAATAGCAACAAGAAGGCACTTATACCCGTATTCGTTTCGTGTAATCAGCTCGGTCTTATCCGTACCCTTAAACTTTGCGACTTTGATAGAAAAACTGTTGTTATCGGCAAGAATGTTCGCCATCAAATTGTATTTGCCGCTTTGTGTCAGCAGATTCAAATTGTCCTTAAAAGTTTCATCGTGCAAAGTCAATCCTTTTTCGGCATAGAGCAGACGCAATTGCGTGAAAGTCAAGTTCTGATTGTGCGACTCAATGCTGACAAGAGCACTATTGCCCGAAAACATCATTTCACGAAGCAGAGAAGGAGAAATTTCTCTATCCTCGTCAGCAGAGCGAAGATAATATTTGCCGTATGCAGAATACGGCCTTTCGCCGCCTGATGCACTAACTTTAATGATATTGTTTGTTTCGACAAGTTCAACCGAAATTGAAGGTATGATTTGCGGCTTTATAAAATTGGCAATTGCCTGTGATATCTCACGGAGTGTATCGTTTCCGATTTGCTGACCAATGGCTTCACCGTCATTCTTAACGCCAAAATATAGCTCACAGCTACCGTGCTTGTTCAGCATTGAAGCAATGGAAATAACGCCTTCTTTCAGCTCTCCTGTGGACTTTTTAAATTCTATTTGTTCTGTTTCTTTTCCGATGTTCATAGTAACACCTCCAGCTTGATGCTTTTATTATACACCTTTTTAATTTTATTGTCAAGTTATTATAAAGTTTTTATCAAGTTTTTATACATTTTTTGATGGTGGAAGAAAGAATATAGAAGTTCTCCCTTGAACTCTCAGCTGCTTTGTGGTATAATGATGCTAACAACTTAATCCGTTGTGGCGGATTTGGCGGATATAATGTGGCTTGCCACGGGGCGTATCGGGGCGGATTTATCTAAAACTTTTTCTAAAAAATCTTTAGAAATTGTTTTAGAAGCGGAAATTCTTGCACCGTCTACGGTTTTGGATTTTTGGAAAGACAAAACGCCGAAAACCCTTGACACATCTGGGTTTTCAGCGTTTTCTATCGTCTTTTATTTTCAATTATTTTGCGATAATGTCGGATTTCTAAAAAAGTCTTGAAAACCGTTTGCCCTCTGGGCACGTGGGTTCGAATCCCACACCCTCCGCCAAAATAGGGTAAGTTGTGGTCACACAGCTTACCCAACTTTTATTTTGGAAAATTTAATTTTTTAAAAAATGGCACTACTTGGCACAATGTGACACTGTTTGGCACTAAATTTTATGATATTATATACCTACCAAAGACAAAGGAGGTATATAAATGTCTTTTATAGAAAAACTTTTAGAAATTTTTATGCCATGGAAAAGTTCTAAATGGGTAATGTGGAAAGCTTACCTTGATTTAAAAACATGTGTGGAATGTAAAGACTTACATGGCAAAATCTTTCCTACCGAGGATGTCGGGAAAATGGTTCAGTGGCCAAAGCATCTTTATTGCCGTTGTACTCTTGACGGAATGGACGTTCTTCCTGCCGGATATGCAACGCAAGACGGAGTAAACGGCGCCGACTATTGGCTCACCCACAAAGGAAAATTACCTAAAAACTATCTAACGAAAGAGGAAGCGGAACTTTTGGGTTGGGAAAACAAAAAAGGAAATCTGGCAGATGTTGCTGAAGGCAAGGTAATTGGCGGAAATATCTACCAAAACAGAGAGGGCAAATTACCGCAAGCCAACGGACGAATATGGTACGAAGCAGATATTAATTACACGTCTGGATATCGTGGAACCGAACGTATTTTGTATTCTAACGATGGATTGGTTTTTGTAACGTATGATCATTATCAAACATTTTATGAAATTTCAGATTAAGGAGCAAGAATATGTATCAATTTAAGGAACTGTATACATTAGACTTTTCAAAAGTTAATTATATAAATGAAGTCCATCAAATAATTAAAAATGAACTTGATTTTCCCGACTATTACGGTATGAATTGGGATGCTTTTTGGGACTGCTTGACAGATATGGTCAGTGATCCGATTCATATCGAGTTGATTGGCGTAGAAAGGGTACAAAATAAATTTCCTCGTCATGCCAAAATCATGTTGGACACACTAAAAGAATTAAAACATTGGAACAATAACAAATATAAGGAACAGATAAAAATCGAGATCGTTATCGGCGAAGCACGCTATGAAATTAGTTAAACAACTATTTTGTTGTTTGAAATTTCAATATTACATCCTCATGCCACTCTGATTTCTGCGTATTTTTAAACGCCTTATCGGTGGCAAGGTAGTTGATTATGCTGCTTTTGGAGATGTAGTATTTACCCATAATATTCACTGCGTATATGTATTTTCTCTGCACGTACCGAAGGATTGTTCTTCGGTGGTAACCTGTCAGCTCGGAGACCTCGTCCACGGTGAGTGTGTCGGGTACGGCAGAAAGAAGATCCTCGAGCATTTCTTTGAACCTTGCTCGCTCCTTGCCACGGAGCTTATAATTCGTATCATCAAAATAACCCCCATTGTGATATGCACCCCAAAAGTGTCTAACTGTTGGGGTGCATATCACAATGGTGAGTCTGTGTTTTGCTTTACTCCTTCTCTACAAACAGGAGTAGCATTTTTTTACTTTTTGCCGGCTCGGGCGTAGCGTTTTTTTACTTTTTGTCGGCAAGCAATTGATTTTGAAGGGAGGGTATGCTACGATAGAATCATCAAACGAAATTCCGTTTGCAAGTTTTTGCCGGCAAGCAATTGATTTTGAAGGGAGGGTATGCTATAATAGAGTCATCAGACGGAAATCCGTTTGCAAACCGTAGTTTGGATAGAGAAAAGGAGAATGCACGATGAAGTCAGCTGCAAAATGGATTACCTCGCCGCGCAATGCGGGGGAGGCTGCTTTTACATACCGTAAAGACTTTGTCCCCGCTAAGGCTGTCAAAAAAGCAACGCTGTGTGCTTCGGCAATTGGAGTTTATGCGCTTTGGATCAACGGAACACGCGTGGGGAAGGGCGTATTGACGCCCGGCTGGACGAGCTACGCGCACCGCGTGCAATATCAGACCTATGACGTTACCGATCTGCTCACTGCCAACACCCGTATTGAGCTTGGTGTTGGTCAGGGATGGGCGGTTGGATACATCGGATACGCCAACACCAACCATTTTTTCGATGATAAGGTCTCACTCATTGCGTGGATGGACGTTCTTTACGAGGATGGAACGCACGAAGCGATTGTCACCGATGAGAGCTGGGAGGTCTACACCTCCGAGGTGACCTCCTCCGAGATCTATCACGGGGAAACGGTGGACAAAACCGCGCCGATCGAGCGCGTTGGAAATGCGATCCCGTCGGACGTAAAAACCAAATTGGTGCCGCAGGTGGGAGAATGGATCACCGAGCAGGAGCGTCTGGCGCCCGTGGAGGTGATCCGCACGCCGAAGGGCGAGTTGGTGCTTGATTTCGGGCAGAATCTCACGGGCTACGTGGAGATCAGAATCAAAGGCAAGCGTGGGGATCGCATTGTCATGCGCCACGCCGAGGTGTTGGATCAGGACGGCAATTTCTACGCCGCGAACATGCGCGCCGCGAAAAACCGGAATGTTTACGTGCTCAGCGGTGGGGAGGATCTGTTCAAGCCTACCTATTCGTTCCAGGGCTTCCGTTACGTGCGCCTGTCGCAATATCCCTTTGAAACGGTGGACGTGAACAACTTCCGTGCGGTCGTGGTCCATTCCGAGCTGAAGCGTACGGGTTGGTTCCATTGCGGAAATGAGAAAATCAACCAGCTTTATCACAACATTATCTGGGGACAGAAAAGCAACTATCTGGACGTTCCCACCGACTGTCCGCAACGCGACGAGCGTCTTGGATGGACGGGAGACGCGCAGGTCTTTTGCCGTACCGCCGCGATCAACTTTGACGTGGAGCGATTCTTCCGGAAATGGATGGGCGACGTAGCGTTGGAGCAGGGAAAGGACGGACACGTTTTGGGCGTGGTCCCCAACTGCTTTCACGGCTATTCCACGCGCATCTCTGCCGCGTGGGGCGATGCTGCCTGCGTGATCCCGTGGCAGCTCTATCTGGCATATGGCGATCGGGGGTTGCTGAAAAAGCAGTTCCCCATGATGAAAAAATGGGTAGGGTATATGCATTCGGTAGGGCCCGAGGAATTTTTGTGGCTGGGCGGCCGACATTACGGCGACTGGCTGGCCATTGACGGCGGCGAGGATGCCTGTGAGGGGGCTACCTCCAAGGATCTGATCGCCAGCGCGTTCTTTGCCTATTCCACGCAGCTCGTGATCCAAGCGGGGGAGGTGCTTGGCGAGGACGTATCCGAATACCGGGAGCTGTATCAAAACGTACGCGCGGCCTTCCGGGGCAGGTTTATGAAGGACGGTCTCCCCGCGCCCAACTCGATCGATGCCGATTCGCCCACGCTCTCTTTGCAGGTGCAGTCCCGGCAGATGACGCAAACGGCATTGGTCCTGATCCTGTATTTCGGGCTGTACGAGGCATCCGAGCGGCAGGGCCTGGTGGATGCTCTGGTGGATATGATCCGCGAAAACGGCACCCGCATGGCAACCGGCTTTGTGGGAACGCCGTATATTCTGCACGTGCTGTCCGAGCACGGACATACCGACCTGGCCTACGAGCTTCTGATGCAGGAAAAGAGCCCCTCGTGGCTCTATTCGGTCAACCACGGCGCCACCACGATGTGGGAGCATTGGAACGGCATCAAGGATGACGGAAGCTTTTGGCGCCCCGCCATGAATTCCTTCAATCACTACGCCTACGGCGCGGTGTTTGATTGGATCTTTGGTGTCTCCTGCGGCATCCGGCCGATTGCTGAGGCCCCCGCATACAAGGAGATCCTGCTCGCGCCCTCACCAAACAAATGCCTGGGCTTTGCCGATACCTCGATCGCGTCGCGCCACGGACTCATCCGTTCGCATTGGTATTATAAGGGCGATACGGTGTACTACGAATTTGAGATCCCCTGTGGCGTTACGGCGCATCTGCGTTTGCCGTCGGGGTATACCGAAACGCTGACGGCAGGAATCTATCATTTTGCCGAATAAATCATTCGGCTTCGTACTCTCCGGCGTTCGTTTGCAAGGGAGCGCACAACCTGTTGGAAACCGTTGATCGGTAATTCCGATTTGGAGCACAGGTCAAAGGATTCTTCAAAATCGAGATCTTGTATACAAAAATACACATATGGAGCACAAAAATATCTGTTTTTTTAATGTTACATAATTTATAATGATTACAACACGGAAGAAATTCCGTAAAAAAAGAAGGGAGTTTTTACTTATGCGTTTTTCCAAACTATGCGCGTTTCTATTGGCTCTTCTGATGCTGTTGGCAGCCTTTTCGGCCTGCAACGGCCAAGAGTCGGACCCCCAGGATTCCGAAACCGAGACCTCCTCGGATACACAAGGAACCGAAACTGAATCCTCCTCTGAAACCGATTCCTCAACCGAAACGGTGGAAGAGAGCAGTATTTTGGACGGTGTGACCTTTAACAACGAGGTGTTGAATGTACTGAGCTGGAGATATGCCAATATCACCGAGTACGAAGAGGAAATCAATGAAACCTCCTCCTTGGTGGAGCAGGCGGTTTTCAACCGCTGCGATCGCGCGGAGGCCAGACTCAACATCAAGATCAACTGGACCACACATACCGTGGAAAGCATTGTGAGCGTAGCCGAGCGTGAAAACGGCAATGCCGGAACCTACGATATGTTCGTTTCGGTAAGTGAGGAGACCCAAAAGCTGATGACCAGAGGGTTGTTCTCCAATCTGACCCAGTATCCGTACTTTGATTTTCAGCACGAGGCTTGGTCACAGTCGCTTCTCAATTCGGTTACTGTTGGCAACAAGCTGTTCTTTGTTACGGGTGACATCTCCACCAACCTGGTGTTTATGACCAGCGTGGTGTTCTTCAACAAGGATCTGGTAAAGGATCTCACCATCAACGAAAAGATCCGCCAGAACTGGGGAGCGGCCGACCTGTACGAGCTGGTAACGAGCGGCAAATGGACCCTGGATAAGATGTTTACGCTTTGTGAGGACGTATATCATGACGTCAACAACAACGGGGAAAAGGATATCGGTGACCGTTTCGGCCTGAACACCTACGGCGTACTGGTGGATAATTTCTACTACTGCGGCGATTTTTGCACCGTGCTCAAGAACGGCGATAGCTTTGAGATCAGCCCCGATTATTTGAATGCCGAGGTTGTGGGAGACCTGCTGGAAAAGGCAACCACAATGCTCTACGATTCCAAGGACGCCTACTATGAGAACGGCCACCAGAATACCAGAAACAATTTTGCGGCCGGCCGTGTTCTGTTCTCTCTGGCGCCCGCATCGCACGCGTACGGAACACACTCGCTAACCGAGGACCTCAACTACGGCGCGCTTCCCGTTCCGAAATACACCGAGTCCCAGAAAAACTACGCTTGCACGCAGTCCTTCAAGTATTCGATGTACAGCATTGCCTCGCAATCCAAGAATCCCACCATCGCTTCCGCTTTCATGCAGGCCCTGGCAGAGGAGTCTTATAACATCACCCGTCCCGCACTCTTTGACAAGATGATGAAGGGACGCTACGCAGAGGCGCCTGAGGATGCCTTGATGTGGGAATATGCGGTAGACGCCAATCTGTTTGACGTGGGACGTATTTTTGGAAGCCTGTTTGCCACCGAGAGCGGCGTGGAGGGTCTGACGCTGACCCTTTTCCGTGATCGCGTGGAGATGGACAACGCCAACTGGTCGGGCGTGTTGGGCTCATATGCATTCCCGTTGATGAATGCCGCAAGCGGACTGGCCGCGCAGATCCTGGCCGTTCCCGATTGATCCCCTTGTGATATATTCTGCCGAGCCGGTGTTCCGGCTCGGCTTTTTTGTAGCCCGAAGCCGTTGGCTGACGGTTCCGATTGGACGGACCGATAAAAAAAGAGAAAAGATTTCTGTACTCTTTGCCTTGACAAGGGAAGGGGGAGTATGGTAAAATAAAGAAGGGGAGGAATTCCCCCCAATGACGGTTTTATATTTGGAAAGGAGAACCCACATGATGCCGATCAAAAAAATGCTGCTCCTTTTGTTGGCGCTTTTGATGACGCTTTCGGTGTTTACTGCCTGTAATACCGCTGAGCCCGATTCCAAGGAGACCGACACGGAGACTGCAACCGAAACCGAAACCGACTCCGTAACCGCGGAGCAGGAAACAACAACCGAGGAGGATACTACCCCCTCCAGCGTTCTGGATGGAGTGAAATTCAACGGAGAGATCTTGCACGTCTTTTCCTGGACCCCCACCAACATTGTGGAGCACGTTGAGGAGCTCACCGAGGAGTCCACGCTGATCGATCAGGCCGTGTTCAACCGCTGTGACTATGCGGAAACCCGCCTGAACGTGAAGACCCAGTGGGAGCAGTATCCCATGCAGCCCGAGTACGATCCGGAGTTTATAGAAACGATCGACCGCGAAAACAGTAACGGCGGAAAGTACGATCTGGTGGTAAACGTCAGCAAATTTGCCCATGCGCTTACCACAAGAGGTGTGTATTCGAATCTGAACCGCTACGAGTACCTCGATTTTGATCATCCGGCATGGCCCGCGTCCCTGATCAAGGACGTAACCGTTGGCGATAAGCTGTATTTTGCAACCGGTGATATTTCCACCAATCTGGTGTTTATGACCAGCGTGGTGTTCTTCAATAAGGATCTGGTAAAGGATCTGACCATCAATGAGAAGATCCAGGCCAAATGGGGCGAGAAGGATCTGTACGACCTGGTAACCAAGGGCAGGTGGACACTGGACAAAATGCTGACCCTTTGCGAGGAGACCTATCTCGACCGCGGCGCGCCCGGCAAAACCGTGGGCGACCGCTTTGGACTGAGCACCTACGGCGACCTGATCGATAATTTCTACTACGGCGGCGGCTATACCACGATCGTTGTGGAGGACGGCGGCTTTACCGTAAGCCCTGATTTTATCAATCCGGAGCTTGTGGGAAAGATCCTCTCTCAGGTCAACGAGTTCTTCTATGATACGCCGGACGGTGTGTTTGCATCCGGTCCTTCCGGGGCTTGGGATGCATTTGGAAACGGAGAGGTCCTCTTCTCGCTTGCTCCCGCCTCCCACGCTTACCAGAGACATGCAAACAACGAAGATCTCAATTACAGTGTTCTTCCCGTTCCGAAGCACAGCGAATCACAGGAGTCTTATGCCTGCACGCAGTCCTTCCCGTATTCTATGTACGGCATTTGCTCGCAGTCCAAGTACACCAAGATCGCAGCAGCCTTTATACAGGCTCTGGCTGAGGAATCCTACGAGGTGACCCGTCCCGCGCTCTTTGATAAGCTGATGAAGGGGCGCTATGCGGAGGACCCCGAGGATGCCGAGATGTGGGAATATGCCGTAGCGGCAAACGTGTTTGACGTTGGACGGATCTTCAGCGGCGCATTTGGAGAGCAGAACCTGACGGTAAGTTTGTTTAAGAGCCGTATCAACAGCGACAACGACAACTGGAGCCAGGCACTGGGCACCAACGTTGTCTCCCTGACGATCTATGCAAGCCAGCTTGCCGGAGAGATTCTGGCGCTTCCGGACTGATTGCTCGGAATAAAAATTTTCTTTATCACTCCACCGCATTCTTGGATGCGGTGGAGTTTTTTTACACTGTTTTCGTTATTTTCAACAAAAATATATGGCGTGTATAGATTTGTATTGACAAGAAGGCTGATTTGTGGTATAATGAGGACGGTGAATTTTACAAATTCGCACAAATGCCCCAATATCTCGGAAAGGAGAATTCCAAATGAAGAGAAGAATCTTGAAAAAAAGCGTAGCATGCCTGCTCTTGCTTGCAATGCTCACGGGCGTTTTGACCTCCTGTGGATTTGAGGTCCATCGTATCAACCTGATGAAGCTGCCAAAACGTGTGGAAACCTTGATGAACCGCTCCACCGAGGTGTTCGAGGAGGCCGATTCCTATACGCTTGATCTGGAAATGGAACTGCGCGGTCTTGTTTCCGGTGTGGGAACCACCGCCACGGCTACGGGAACGATGCAATATGTGGGCCTTTTGGAGGGAGAATACGGCTTCTGGTCCCAGCTGCAAACCACGGTGAGCGTGGAGGGAATGTCGCAAAAGCAAACGGTGAAGCAGAGCGATGGCTTTGTCAACGGAAAAGGCATTTATTACTATGAAGGCGGGGGAGTACGGCAAGGACTGTGGTCTGAGATGACCAAGGAAGCATATCTTGCCTCTCGCGAGGACGCGAAAAGCGACTTGATGCCCGATTTTGAAAAGCTGGAGGGCAGTGAAGCCGAGACCTCCTGCATTTATGAAAAGGGAGAAGGCTGGACGGTTCAGTTCGACAATTTCGACGAAACAGCGGTGGAAGAGTTGATGAAGCTGTTTGGCGGCATGGACTCGCTGCTGGGAGAGGAAGAGATCGAATCGCTTTCCTTCCGCTTCCGGATTGGGGAGGATCTGACTCCGCTCTCGTTTTCCGTGGAGATCATAGGTGAAAAGCCCGAATTTTCGGATCCTACCACGCTGAAGGTAACTGCCACATTCTGTGACATCAACAAGACCGAGATTGAGGAGATCGATCTCTCCGCATACACCGAGGTGGACGATATTCGCGTATTGAGTATGTTTTCCAAGGCCTTGGAGGATGCCGGAAATCGCGAGGAGGGACACTTCCGTTTATTGATCCACCAGGATTACGATATAAAATCCACCGATACGGAGATGTTTGAGGAGGATTCCGTTAATTTCTATCAAAAGGATGGCAAGTACTCCTATGAGGTCAAGGCCAAGCTGGCATCCGGAAACGTGTATATCTATTATGAGGACGGAAAAAAGCAGGTGCTCAGCTCCGGAAGGGAAAACACCTCGGAGAGCGATGATGAAACCGAAAAGGCTTTTATTGACAAATTGATCGACCAAGGTTCATTTGCCTTAAACCTCAACCGTGTAAGCGATATTACCGTAAAGGACGCGGAGGACGGCATTTATGAGCTGGAGGTGGAGAATCCCTATTTTAGCGGAATGCCCTCCTTGGAGGAGCTGGCAGGAGCCTATGCAAGCGATTCGAAGGGAGTCTATACGGTAACGATCCGCAACGGAGAGCTGATTGAGTATACGTACAGCTTAGATGTAGAGTTCCCGGGCAAGGCCGGAAGAACCTACTATTACCGTATGACCTGCACCTACCGCATGGTGGAAGAAGAAATCAAAATTTAAGCAATGCAGAAAACGGCCGCCGCCTCACAGACCTGTGAGGCGGCGGCATGATTTTTTCAGATCATTTTGCGGTACTGCCCGGGCGGCATACCGTAATAGCGCTTGAAAAAGGTATTGAAATAGTATTCGTTGGGAAAGCCGCATCGCTCGCTGATCTCCCGGATCGAAAGCGAGGCGTCGGCGAGAAGCGTTTCGATATAACGGATCCTTTCGCGCCTGATGTAGACGGCGGGAGAAACTCCCTCAATGCGCCGGAACAGGCGGGTGAGCTGCTTGGTGCTGATATAGCAGTAGGCCGCAACGTCCCTCACCTGCATAGGGGTATGCAGATTGTCGCGGATATACTGCTTGGCAATATCCAATCCTGCATCGGCTCCGTCGGAGAGCTCCGGCGAGCGTCGCTCCACGGCTCCTGCCGCCCGCAGCAGAAGAAACACGCATTCCAGCGTTCGGGTTTCGATCAAAATCCCGGACGCCTGGCGAGGACGGTCGCGTTCCGCGCCGATAAAGCGGAGGGCGTCCCACAGTGCGGTGGGAGCCTCCTTGCATACACAGCTTTGCGGCAGGGCGTCAAAAAAAGAGTCTTGCAGGGCAGAGCTGAGCGTAAAGGTCAACCCGTATTTGCGCATGGGAGTCTGTACGGCATGGATCTGATGCTTTTTGTTGGGAGGAATCAGCAGAAAATGACCGGTAGGGACAAGGAACGTACCGTCCTCGGTTTCATAGAGCTGGGATCCCGATTCTAAGAGATGCACCTCATAGCCGGTGTGAGAATGGCTTTTTTTCGTAAATCCTGCGGTGTCGATGGCGGCATCGATCGCTTTGAGGTGACAGCGCTCGATACCAAGAGGACCCATGGCAGAGAAATGCAACGGATGCGCGGCGCTTTTTTGCGGTTGCCGATAGAGGATCTTCAAGGTTGGTCCCTCCCGATTTTCAGTCTTTTGCAGTTGCCTTCATTATACTACTTTCGGGAGGTTCTGTCAACGAAAATGTCCCAAAAACATAAAAGAAAGTCTTATTTTTTCATTGCATTTTTGGAGGATCTATTGTATAATGAAGAAAAAACGCAAGGAGGATTCCCATGGAAAACTTAACCACCATGATCACCCCGTATCATAAGGACGGCAGCGTGGATTACGAAACGGCCGAGCGATACGTGGATTTTTATTTTGACGCCGGATTGACGGGCATTTTTGCCATTTGCCAGTCCAGCGAGATCTTCTTTTTAACGTTGGAGGAGCGCGTGGAGCTCAACCGCCGCGTTTATCGGCGCGCCAAGGAGCTGGAGCAAAAGCACGGCCGCAAGTTCACCGTGGTTTCTTCGGGTCACGTGTCGGATACGTTGGAGGGACAGATCGAGGAGCTCAACGCGGTTTATGAATCGGGTACCGATGCGCTGATCCTGATCACCAACCGCCTCGACCCCAACAATGAGGGAGATGACGTATTCCTTGCCAACGCGCAAAAGCTGATCGAGGCACTTCCCGCCGATGCCAAGCTCGGATTTTATGAGTGCCCCTATCCCTACAAGCGTTTGGTAACGCCTCGCATTCTCGAATGGTGCGTTTCCACCGGACGCTTTGTTTACATGAAGGATACCTGCTGTGACGCTGCCGTGATCCGCGAGCGTTGCGAGATCCTGAAGGGCAGCAGCTTCCAGCTGCTCAACGCCAACTGCCAGACGCTGCTGGAATCCGTGAAAAACGGCTGCCAGGGCTACTGTGGAATCATGTGCAATTATCATCCCAAGCTGTACGCATGGTTGCTTGAGAACTATGAAAAGGAGCCCGAACAGGCAGAGGTCGTGCAGGCGTTGCTTTGCAATCTCGGCTTTACCGAAAGCGGTGTTCCGTATCCCTTGACCGCGAAATACCATATGAACCTTTGCGGCATTCCCACCGAGGTGACCGCGAGAAACCGCAAGGGAGAGGTTTTGACCGAGTACGCAAAGAGCTGCATGCGTCAGATGAAGACGCTGACCGATGCATTTGAGCGCAAGCTGGGGATCTGATTCCTCCGTGCGAGAAAGGAGAAGTGTATGAAAGGACAATCGACTTGGAGCTATGCTCCTTTTGCGCCCCTGATGTGGGACGCGGGCGACATTTATATTTGCCGTGTGGCACCGTACGAGACCTCGATTCACTTTGAATGGCTTGCAACCGATGCTGACGAGTATCGCGTTTTCTACCGCGTGCGCGGAGAAGGAGAGTATGTTTGCGCGGGAAGCACTGCGGCCTGTGAGTTTGACATCCGCGGTCTTTCGATCGACACCGATTACGAATTTTTTGTGTGCGCGGGCGAGAAACGCAGCCGCATACGCCTGGCGCGTTGCGGCGCATCGGTTGGTTCCGTCGTCAACTATCTGCATCCCAATGACGAGGTGTACGCTTTTTCGGGACGCTTTCTTTGTTCCCCCTCTCTCGTGCGCCATCCCGACGGCTATCTGCTGGCCGCAATGGACGTTTTTGCTCCCGAAGCACCGCAAAATCTGAGTTTGATCTTTCGCTCGGACGATGACGGCGAAAGCTGGCACTACGTCAGCGAGCTGCACCCTTGCTTCTGGGGAAAGCTGTTCGTGCATCGCGGCGTGCTGTACATGCTTTCGGTTTCCACCGAGTACGGCGATCTTCTGATTGGAAAATCCACCGATGGCGGAAAGACCTTTTCACCTCCCGTGGCGCTTCTGCGCGGCTTTTCGGCCATCCTTTCGCCTACCAGCGGAAAGTTCCGCCGGGTCGGCATCCATAAAAATCCGCAAAATCTGGTGCTCCACAAGGGGCGACTGTATGAAACGCTGGAATGGGGAAGCTGGAACGTCAAATTCCGTCACGCCGCCATGGTGATGTCGATGGACGAAAACGACGATCCGATGCGCCCCGAAAGCTGGCATTTCTCGGAGCCTGTAAAATACGATCCCGCATGGGAGGGAACGGCTCCCGACGGGATTGCGGGCAACCTCGAGGGGACGCTTTGCGTGGCTCCCGACGGTACGTTGTATAACATGATGCGCTACCAGACCCAGTCGGAAAAGAAGATCCTTGCCTACCGCGTCAACACTGACGATTCCGACGCGCCGCTGGAATACTCGCACGCTGTGGAGTTCCCGGCTAATCTGTCCAAGTTTATGATCAAGCGCGATCCTATCAGCGGTCGTTACTATTCGATCGCCTGCCGTCGCATCGATGAGCCGGAGACCAAGCGCAATCTGCTTTCTCTGCTTACCTCCGAGGATCTGGAGCATTGGGAGCTTGTGTGCGATCTGATCGACCGACGGGAGGAGGACCCCGAAAAGATCGGCTTCCAATACGTCGATTTTGAGATTGAGGGCGAGGACCTGATCTATCTTTGCCGCACCGCGATCAACGGAGCAAACAGCTTCCATGACGCCAACTATTCTACCTTCCACCGCGTGAAAAAGTTCCGCGAGCTGCTCAACCGGTAAACAAAGAGCGCATTACGGAAGGAATACCAGAAAGGCTCCCCGTGCAGGGGAGCTTTTTCTATGTCCAAAAAGAGAACACCGTGCAACTTGCACGGTGTTCTCTTTAAGTACTTCTATTTATATCAGTCTCAGTCCGATACAGATTGAATTACTCTTGCGCCTTCTTGCGAGCCTCGAAGCATGCGCTGCAATAAACGGGTCTGTCGTTGGAGGGCTGGAAGGTGATCTTTGCCTCTCCGCCGCAGTCTGCGCATACAGCAGTGAAATACTCGCGGGGCGCTCTGCCCGCATTTTTCTTCGCGTCACGGCAAGCTTTGCATGCCTTGGGCTTGTTCAAAAAGCCTTTTTCAGCATAAAATCTCTGCTCACCGGCAGTGAAAACAAATTCGTTTCCGCAATCCTTGCAAACAAGGGTTTCGTCAACGTACTCTTTGTTTTCAACTTCTACTGCTGCGTTGTTTTCGTCCTGGAACATGTGTGTGTAACCTCTCTTGTAAAAATGAATTTGTGCACCCCCGACGGATTTTGACCGCCATCCTTGAGTTTCCTCAATGCTTTCATTAAGCTAGTAGGGCATCTTACGCGTAGGGAATGACCGCGCGCAGCTTTTTGCGAATGCGGTAGATCGCATTTTGCACCGATTTTTCATCCCGATCGGTCAGGGTAGCGATCTCCTTGGCAGTCCGCCCCGAAAGGTAGAGCCACCAGATGCGATTTTCATACTCCGAAAGCACCTCGCAGATGCGACGGGAGATTTCCAGATAGGATTCGGTCTCCACAATGTGTCGGGAAGGATCCTCGGCGTCGCCTGCCTCGGCAAGAGAGGCACTTTCATCGGCGAGCAGAAGAACATGCTCATGCTTTTTCAAGGCGCGCAGGCTCGAAATAAGCCCGTTTTTGATGCATTCCTTGGCATAAAATCCAAACTGGACCTGCTCTTGCGCAGTGTCAAAGTGCATCAAAGCCCTGTAAAAGCAGAAAATGGCTTCCTGTCGCAGATCCTCCTTATCCTGTGGGGGACGGGAAGAACCGCCGAAGTGCTCGGTCATCGAATCGATGAGCGGTGTATACCGATTCAGCAATTCCTCAAAAGCCGCTTGATCGCCGCTCTGTGCTTTCTCAATGAGTGGTTTCAGGGCGTTCGGGGCGGAATTTTGGGAATGTAACTTCATGGAACCGAAAACCTTTCGAAGAATGATTGGCTTGCTCGGGGGAGCAAACCCGCAAAAAGATACGAACGTTTTCTCTTCGTTCTCTTATTATACCACAATTTCTATAAATGTCAACAATTATTTTTGGTATTATTTTGTAGAATTTTCACATATTTGAATGGTGGGTATAAAAAATCAACAAAAAGAGAGGGTCGATTTTTGGTTAATTTAACGTAAAAATAAAATCGCCTTGGTGATTATGCCCAGTTCATATCGAAAAAAATTGTGAATATTTTTTTGAAAATTAGTTTTTATCCATCAGATGATCCACTTGACCCGTAAGCAGAGCGATGATTCCCCGATAAATTACGTCGGGGCGATCGCGGAAGCTTTCGCGCATCTGGCGAGAGCGGTATTCAGAGTCTACGTTGAGCGTGGCCGTCAGGATCGTTTTTTTCTTTTCCTGGATCGTAAAGGTGACGTCAAAGGTCTGATCGGCCAGCTTTTGTGAGGTGCAGTCCACCACTACGCCGCGGCGCTTGAGGTCCAGATAGCGGAGCGCGCAGGTCAGGCTCTTGTCCAGGATCGAGGGAAGCAGGTCGCAACGGAGCTGCTCGGCTACCACCATGCCCTTGTGGGTCACCTCGTAGAGCGTGGTTTCTCCGTCCTTGTCCTTGCCCGCCTCCGCGATCAGTCCGCCGTCCAGCATTTCGTGAAATGCCACGGCGAAATCCAGGTACATGATATAGTCGGTTTGCATTACGATGTCGTTGACGGTAACAAAATCCAGCGGATACCCAATGTTGTGCATGAGGTACAAAACAAAGATTTTGACGTTGTTCATGCTTCCGATATTGGATGCCATAGGGGAAAAACCTGCCTTTCTCGGTATTCTCTCAAAAGTATAGCATATTTTTTTGTTTTTTTCAATAGTTTTGTTTGCATTTTGGGAGGATTTGTGGTATGATATAAGGGAATTGATCCTGAAAGGAAGAAAAAGACTATGATGCAGATAGCAATTCTCGGCTTTGGCGTGGTTGGAAGCGGTACGGCCGAGGTCCTGACCGAAAACAAAAAGCGAATCGAGGCGCATTGCGGCGAAGAGGTTTCCGTCAAATACATTCTCGACCTGCGCGAGTTCCCCGAGCATCCCTTGGGCGATCGCGTGGTACATGATATGGAGATCATTTTGCGGGATCCCGAGGTGGTTCTGGTTGCCGAAATGATGGGCGGCTCGCATCCGGCCTACGAATTTACCCGTCGGGCGCTGGAGGCAGGAAAGCACGTGGTAACCTCGAACAAGGAGGTTGTGGCAAGCTTTGGCGTGGAGCTTTTGGAGCTGGCACGCGCCAACCGCGTATCCTATCTGTTTGAGGCAAGCGTGGGCGGAGGAATTCCGATCATTCGTCCTTTGCAAACCGATCTTGCCTCCAATGAGATCCTTTCCATCAGCGGCATTCTCAACGGCACCACCAATTTCATTCTTACCAAGATGAAGCAAGAGGGCGCCGAGTTTGCGGATGCCTTGAAGGTGGCGCAGGCAAACGGCTATGCCGAGGCCAATCCCGCTGCCGATGTGGAGGGCTTGGATGCCGCGCGGAAGATCGTGATCCTGGCCGCACTGGCATTTGGCGTGCTGATCGATCCCAAAACGATTCCCGTGGAGGGGATCACGGGGATCACAGGCGAGCATACCGCTCTGGCGGACAAGCTGGGCGGTGCGGTGAAGCTGATCGGACACACCGAGCGCATTGGGGACAAGGTCTACGCGGCCGTATCTCCCTATTTCGTACCCGCCTCCAATCCCATCAGCCACGTGGATGACGTGTTCAATGGGATCCTGGTAGATGCCAACATGCTCGGACGCGCACTTTTCTACGGCGCGGGTGCCGGGAAATTGCCCACGGCAAGCGCCGTTGTGGCGGATATCATTGATATTTTGTCTCACCGTGCCGAGGAGCGCAAGCTGCCTGCATGGAAGAGTGCCAAGAAAGAGGAGCTGGCCGATCCCGCCGACTACGCGTGCCGTCGGGTCTATCTGTTCGAGGGCTGCCCCAAATGCGCTGCAAAGGCAAAAGTCGCGTTTGGTACCGAAGAGTGCAGCTTTGTATGTGACGGGAAATTTGCCGTTGTGACGCCCGTGATGCGCGCCAAGGATGCCGAGGCGGCTCTGGCAGCGTCGGGGCTCGACGCGGTTCTGATGCTCCCTGTGTTGGATTGACCCTTCTTTTTGTTGTGTGTTCCGATTTTGCTCATTATAAGGAGTCATTTTGCTGTATGAATCTCACAGATCCGGAGGGCTCTGCCTCGAAAACAGCCGAGGCGGATTCCTATGCTAATTATTTGCTTTGCCTGTCACTTGACATTGGAGAGGAAATGCTGCGAAGCGGTGCGGAGGTGCATCGGGTGGAGGATACCATCGAGCGTATCTGCCATGCCTACGGCGCGGCCCACGTAGAGGTGTTTGCCATCACGTCCCTGATCGTGGCGTCGGTGCGTATGAAGGACAACGACGATTCCTCGCAGATGCGCCGCATATCCAGTTCCTCGTATTCTTTTTCCTGTTTGGAGGAATTCAACGCGGTCTCGCGCAGGATCTGTCGGGAAACGCCTCCCTTAGAGGAGGTGGATGCCATGATCCGTCGCGCAAAGGAGAAACGGAAGTATCCGCTTTGGCTCTATCTGCTTGGCGGATGCATCGTGACGGGGTTGTTTACCTTCTTCTTTGGCGGCACCTGGCGTGACGCTCTCATTGCTGCGCTTCTGGGCGCCGTGGTGGTGGGCTTGGATCAGATTCCTTCTATTTATTTAAATCAGCTGGCCAAGCTTCCGGTGATGTCCTTTGTCACGGGATGCTTTGCGCATATGAGCGTTTATTTTGATTTGGGAGATCACGCCGATATCATTATTATCGGCACGATCATGCTGATGATTCCCGGTCTGGCCTTTGGAAATTCCTTGCGGGATCTGTTGTGGGGCGACCTGGTAGCGGGAATCATGCGCACGGTGCAAGCTTGCATCTCGGCGGTGCTGATCGCGTTTGGCTTCATGCTGGCGGCACTTTTGATGGGGGAGCTTGGTTGGCTGCGGGAAACCGCAGCAGTGACGCCGCTTCCTTGGGTGCAGCTTGCATCGGCGGCACTGGCCACGGCAGGGTATTCGTTGACCTTCCGTACCAAGGCAAAGTATCTGCCGGCGGTTGCGCTGTGCGGGCTCTTCACTTATGCCGTATACTTTGCGACCGATCGCGCGGGACTTTCTCCTTTCTTTGCTGCGTTTTTTGCGGCCACCTTTACCACGGTCTTTTCCGAGATCTGCGCGCGCCTGATGCATGCGCCATCCATCATTTTTTCTTTTGCGGGGCTCATCCCGATCGTTCCCGGAAGCGGCTTGTATTATGCCATGGATGCGATGCTGTTTGAGCAGAGCGCTTTGGTATACCGCCATGCCAGATGGACGCTGATGGTGGGCGGCGGAATTGCGCTGGGAATGGCGGCGGTATCCCTGCTGATCAATATGACCGTCCGTTTTCGCGAGTCAAAAAAGAAGCGCTGTACATGACGGGAGCTACACTTATGCAATAGTTTGCATAAAGGCAGACGGCGGTTGTTGTTCAACTTATACAAAGACGAAAAAACATCGAAAATAAGGCAAAAGCAAGCGGTTTTGGAAGAATTTCTCAAAACCGCTTGTTTTTGTATTGACCACAATATCTTGTGTAAAAATATTTTCAAAAACACTAAATATTGTGTTGACAAGCAATTCAAAGTATGATATACTGTTAGAGCAACACGCCAAACAACGTATTTTTTTTCAACTGACAAGCCGTGTTGCTTATCTTTTGAAAGGAAGTCGGAATGAACGTACAAGGCTATCAGAAATTAACGCTTTTGGATTACCCCGGAAGGGTTGCATGTACGGTATTTACCGGTGGCTGCAATCTGCGATGCCCCTTTTGCCACAATGCGGGATTGGTGCAAACTCCCGTGGCATACGGGAGCGCCGAGGGGGAAGTGCTCGACTACCTTTCCAAACGAAAAGGGATTCTCGACGGTGTGTGTATCACGGGCGGAGAGCCGCTCCTGCAGCCGGATCTTGCCGACTTTGTCGGTCGGGTGAAGGAGATGGGATTTTTGGTTAAGCTCGATACCAACGGCACCATGCCCGGCCGCCTGGGCGATCTGCTTTCCACGGGCCTGATCGATTACGTGGCCATGGATGTCAAAAGTTCTCCCGAGGGCTATGCCCGCGCGGTGGGAGCTGAGATCGACGTGCAGGCGATTGAGGAGAGCATGCGCTACATCCAAGGCAGTGGCGTTGCGCATGAGTTCCGTACTACGGCAGTCAAGGGAATCCACACGGCAGAGGATTTTGCGGCGATTGGTAAGTGGATCGGTAGGGACGAGGCCTACTTCATTCAAGGCTTCGTGGCATCCGATCACATTCTGGGCAACGGATGCGCGGCGTTTGATGCCGACGAGATGCAAGCGCTCCTGAAAGCCGTTTTGCTCGAGCTTCCCCGCGCAGCTCTGCGCGGACAGGCGTAACCCCAAAAACGAAACCCACCATATAAAAAAAGAAAGAAAAAAGAAAGAGGAGAAGTATGTATCGCGTAAACAAACGAGACGGAAAAGTGGCGGAATTTGACATATCGAAAATTTCCGAAGCGATCAAGAAGGCTTTTGAAGCCTGCGAGCGAGAGTTCAACGACAATATCATCGATTTTTTGGCACTGAAGGTAACCTCCGATTTTGAACCTAAGGTGGCAGACGGCCTGGTGGCCGTGGAGGACATTCAGGACAGCGTGGAGACCGTGCTGGTTCAGGCAGGCTACGCGGATGTTGCCAAGGCGTACATTTTGTACCGCAGACAGCGCGAGAAGCTGCGCAACATGAAGTCTACCATTCTGGACTACAAGGATCTGGTAGACAAATACGTAAAGAACATCGACTGGCGCGTGAAGGAAAACTCCACCGTAACCTATTCGGTAGGCGGTTTGATCCTTTCCAACTCGGGTGCGATCACCGCCAACTACTGGCTCTCCGAGATCTACGATGACGAGATCGCAAAGGCGCATAAGGAGGCGGATATCCACCTGCACGACCTGTCGATGCTGACGGGATATTGCGCAGGCTGGTCGCTCAAGCAGCTGATCGAGGAGGGACTCGGCGGTGTTCCCGGTAAGATCACCTCGGCTCCCGCCAAGCATCTGGCCACCCTTTGCAACCAGATGGTCAACTTCCTGGGTATTATGCAAAACGAGTGGGCCGGCGCGCAGGCGTTCTCCTCCTTTGATACCTATCTGGCTCCCTTTGTAAAGGTAGACAATCTCTCCTACGATGCGGTTAAGAAGTGCATTGAGTCCTTTGTGTACGGTGTGAACACCCCCAGCCGTTGGGGCACGCAGGCGCCCTTCTCAAACATCACCCTCGACTGGACCGTTCCGCACGACCTTGAGGATGAGTACGCAATTGTGGGCGGTAAGCGCATGGACTTCAAGTACGGCGATTGCAAGAAGGAAATGGACATGGTCAACCGCGCGTTTATCGAGATCATGATCGATGGCGACGCAAACGGCCGCGGCTTCCAGTATCCCATCCCCACCTATTCGATCACCCGTGACTTCGATTGGTCCGAAACCGAGAACAACAAGCTTCTCTTTGAGATGACCTCCAAGTACGGAACCCCCTATTTCTCCAACTACGTCAACAGCGACATGGAGCCCTCCGACGTGCGCAGCATGTGCTGCCGTCTGCGTCTGGACCTGCGCGAGCTTCGCAAGAAGTCGGGCGGATTCTTCGGAAGCGGCGAGAGCACCGGCTCGATCGGTGTGGTTACCATCAATATGCCCCGTATCGCGTACCTGGCGCAGGACAAGGCCGATTTCTTCAAGCGCTTGGATCATATGATGGACATTGCGGCAAGATCGCTCAAGATCAAGCGCACCATCATCACCAAGCTCCTGGACGAGGGCCTGTATCCCTACACCAAGAGATACCTCGGCACCTTTACCAACCACTTCTCCACCATCGGTCTGGTTGGTATGAACGAGGCGGGTCTGAACGCCAAGTGGATCGGCAAGGATATGACCCACAGAGAAACGCAGGAATTTTCCAAAGAAGTGCTCAACCACATGCGTGAGCGTCTTTCCGACTACCAGGAAATGTACGGCGACCTGTACAACCTCGAGGCAACTCCCGCAGAGTCGACCTCTTACCGTCTTGCAAAGCACGACCGCAAGCGCTATCCCGATATCGTCTGCGCGTCCGAGGGAGAGACCCCCTACTACACCAACAGCTCGCATCTGCCGGTTGGATACACCGACGATCTCTTTACCGCGCTTGACGTGCAGGATGAGCTGCAGACCCTTTACACCTCGGGTACCGTGTTCCACGCATTCCTCGGTGAAAAGCTTCCCGATTGGAAGTCTGCCGCTTCGATCGTTCGCAAAATCGCGGAAAACTACCGCCTGCCGTACTATTCGATCTCGCCTACCTACTCGGTATGCAAGGAGCATGGCTACATTGCAGGCGAAAGCTTTGCTTGCCCGCAGTGCGGCAAGGAGACCGAGGTCTACAGCCGAATTACCGGCTACTACCGTCCCGTGAAGAACTGGAATGACGGAAAGGCACAGGAGTACAAGGAGCGCAAGGTTTACAACGTGGCTACCTCGGTGCTGACCCACAGCGGACCCAAGGAAGAGTCCTGCGCTTGCGCCGAAACGGCAAACACCTCGGTCCTGGCCGACGGTGTGTACCTCTTTGCTTCGGCAACCTGCCCCAACTGCAAGATCGCCGAGGCCCTGCTCACCAAGGCCAACGTGGCTTATACCAAGGTGCTGGCCGAGGAGAACGTGGCGCTTACCGAGTCGCTTAAGATCCGACAGGCTCCCACGCTCGTGAGCGTGGTGAATGGCGAGATCGAGAAGTTCGTGTCGGTTCCCAATATCAAAAAGTTTATTCAGGCAACCGCGGCAGTACAGTAAAAGAGAAAAACAAAAGAACCCCGCCCCTTTGATATAATACTTTTGTAAAGTTTTCGCGGTGGGGGTGCGGGGGAGGAGCCTTTTTCAAAAGGCTCCTCCCCC
>JAFVOP010000113.1 GCA_017505745.1 Clostridia bacterium | reverse complement strand
CAAAGAAAGACCTTTTTTGCGGCATTTTTTATCATCGCTTCACGGACGATCACCTCGTCTCGGTCACAGTCGGAAATGACACCGCTTGACGAAAGTGATTTGGTCGAGAAAAATACGAAATCGGCGTAAATACTTTCAAATATTTTTGTGGCATCGCTACCAAGCAGACAGGTGCGGTTATCAGTACCGAGTATTCCGCCTGAGCAGATAGTCTTTATCTTTGTGTTTGAGAGAAGGCTTACTATCTCAATGATCCCGCTGCTGTCTGCGGTGGTCTTTACCATTATGATCAAAAGCATTCCTCTCTTCAAACGAGTTCAAAAGAATCTGGACCGTGTAACAGGCATTACCCGCGAAAATCTCACGGGAGTTCGCGTAATCCGCGCATTCCGCAAGGAGGACGAGGAAATTGCCGCATTTAACGCCGCCAACGATGATCATACCGGCTTCCAAAACTTTGTTGGAAAGATCTCGGCATTGATGAATCCTATCACACTGATTCTGGTAAACGGCGGTGTGATTGTGCTGCTGCTCTCGGGGGCACACTTTGTGGAAATCGGAGAGATGACGCAGGGCGAAGTGGTTGCCATGACAAACTATATGGCGCAGATTTTAGTTGAGCTTGTAAAATTTGCTAACACGCTTCTGACGGTAAATAAGGCCTTGGCTTGCGGCGATCGCATCGAGGCAGTGCTTGAAGCTCCGGTTGGAATGGCCGTGCAGGAGGGCAGCTCTTCTTCCGCATTGGACACACAAACGGCCGTGATATTCTCAAACGTTGGACTTACTTACGAAGGAAACGCCGAGCCCTCTCTCACCGGAATCGATTTACAGGTTCCGCGAGGCGCGACGGTGGGGATCATTGGATCCACCGGCTCCGGAAAAAGCTCTGCGGTACAGTTGATCCCCCGTTTTTACGATGCCACCGAAGGCGCAGTGCTGGTCAACGGACGCGACGTGCGCACCTACACGCCGGAGGAGCTACGAGACCGGATCGCCATCGTACCGCAAAAGCCGATCCTCTTCCGCGGAACGGTACGCTCCAATCTGCTATGGGGCAACAACAACGCCACCGACGAGGAGCTTTGGACCGCTCTGGAAGCCGCACAGGCCAAAGATTTTGTTCTCCAAAAGGAAGGGGGTCTGGATGCTCCCGTGACCCAAGGCGGACGAAACTTCTCTGGTGGCCAAAGACAGCGATTGACCATCGCGCGAGCATTGGTTCGGAAAGCCGAGATCCTCATTTTGGACGACAGCTCATCTGCCCTGGACTATGCAACGGATGCAGCGTTGCGAAAATCCCTTCGTGAACTGCCCGAACGCCCCACGATTTTCTTAATTTCTCAGCGTACCTCCTCGATTCAGCATGCCGACGTGATCCTGGTATTGGAGGACGGACGGTCGGTTGGTGTCGGCACACACGAGCAGCTTCTCCACTCTTGCGAGGTATACCGGGAGATCTATGAATCTCAATTTCAGAAGGGAGAGGATGCGGAATGAAAGCAACACAAAGAAAACAAGGCATGGATCGCCGCACACTCGGCAGGATCCTTCGCGGCCTCAAGCGTTATCGCCTACTTCTGACCCTTTCCCTGCTTTTTGCGGCAGGAAACGTGGCCCTTACCCTCTATATTCCTCTGCTCACGGGAAATGCGATCGACCTGATCCTCGGGCCCGGACACGGAAAGATGGCTGAAGTGATCCAAATTGCCGTTCTGATCGGAATTTGCGCGCTTCTTTCCGCGCTCTTCCAATGGCTGATGAGTGTACTCAATAACCGCATCACCTACGGAATGGTTCGAAAGCTCCGACGGGATGCCTTCGAAAAAATTCAAAAGCTTCCCCTTTCCTATCTGGACAATCACTCGGTGGGAGAGATCGTTAGCCGCATGATGAGTGACGTGGACCAGTTCACCGACGGACTGTTGCTCGGATTTGCACAGTTCTTCACGGGTATTCTGACCATTCTCGGAACCCTTGTGATCATGCTTCTCATTCGTCCCGGAATTGCCTTGGTGGTGATCCTGGTCACGCCGCTCTCCCTCTTCGTAGCGGCCTTTATCTCCAAAAAAACCTACTCCATGTTTAAAAAGCAATCCGAAACCCGCGCCGAGCAAACCGCAATGATCGACGAATATATCGGCAATCACAAGGTGGTGCTGGCGTTTGGACGCGAGGATGAAGCGCAGGAGGAATTCAACGAGATCAACGAGCGACTGGGAGCCTGTGCGCTACGCGCAACCTTCTTCTCGTCTCTCACCAATCCCTGCACACGCTTTGTCAATAATTTGGTCTATGCCGGGGTTGCACTCACGGGTGCCCTGTTGTGCATTGGCTCGGGATCTACGATGACGGTTGGAACGCTATCGGTCTTCCTCTCCTATGCCAACCAATACACCAAGCCCTTCAACGAAATTTCCGGCGTTCTTACCGAATTGCAAAACGCGATGGCGTGCGCGGCACGGCTTTTTGAGTTGATGGATGAGCCGACGGTCACGCCCGACGTTGCCGATGCCCGTGTATTGGAGACAGCAGACGGCCACGTCAATCTGGATCAAGTGGAATTTTCTTACGTTCCCGATCGCAAGCTGATTCAAAATCTGAATCTGTCGGTCCTCCCCGGACAACGCGTTGCCATCGTTGGCCCCACCGGATGTGGAAAAACGACGGTAATCAATCTGCTCATGCGCTTTTATGACGTTAACTCCGGAAAAATTGAGGTCAGCGGAACCGATATCCGCAAGATCACGCGTTTTTCCCTGCGCGCAAATTGGGGAATGGTACTTCAGGACACCTGGTTGCGCGCCGCTACGGTGCGGGATAACATTTGCATGGCAAAGCCGGATGCTACCGAGGAAGAAATGATTGCCGCCGCAAAGGCCGCGCATGCTCATTCCTTTATCAAACGCCTTCCCAATGGATATGATACGGTACTGGGAGAAAACGGCGGTTCGCTCTCACAGGGACAAAAGCAGCTTCTGTGTATCGCACGCGTGATGCTCAGTCTTCCTCCCATGCTGATCCTGGACGAGGCGACCTCTTCGATCGACACGCGTATGGAGCTGAAGATCCAAAAGGCCTTTGCTGAAATGATGCGCGGCAGAACCTCGTTTATCGTGGCACATCGCCTTTCCACCGTCAAATCCGCAGACGTTATTCTTGTTATGGAAAGTGGAAAGATCGTTGAGCAAGGCAATCACGAGGATCTCCTCCAAAGAAACGGCTTCTATCACCGCCTTTATAACAGTCAGTTCACCGGGGTTGCCGATCCGGCAGATGTGTAAAAAGCCTGATTGTTTTGTGAAGGATTCCGCAATTCCTTTATTATTCACAATTGGTTTATAAATCCGTGTTAAAATTTTTTCATTTAAAAGTCAGGAGGCAAAGACATTGCTCGAACTAAAGAACATTATCAAGGAATACTCCACCGGAGATTCTTCGGTACGCGCCCTCAACGGTGTATCGATGAAATTTCGCGAAAGTGAGTTTGTTTCCATCCTCGGCCCTTCCGGGTGCGGAAAAACAACGCTCCTTAACATCATCGGCGGTCTTGACCAATACACCAGCGGAGACCTGATCATCAACGATGTATCCACAAAAAAATATTCCGACAAGGATTGGGATACCTACCGCAATCACTCGATCGGCTTCGTATTTCAAAGCTACAATCTGATTCCCCATCAAACGGTGCTTGCAAACGTAGAGCTGGCGCTCACACTATCGGGCATTTCCCGTAAAGAGCGCAGAGAGCGCGCGGTTCGTGCCTTGAAGCAGGTGGGGCTTGGAAGTCAGCTTCGTAAACGTCCCAATCAAATGTCGGGCGGACAAATGCAACGCGTTGCGATTGCGCGCGCTTTGGTAAACAATCCCGATATTTTACTGGCGGATGAGCCTACCGGAGCACTTGATACCCAAACCAGCGTACAGATCATGGATCTCCTTCGTAAGATCTCCCGTGAGAAGCTTGTTATCATGGTCACCCATAACCCCGACCTGGCGCAACGCTACTCCAGCCGTATCATTCGCGTGGTGGACGGACGGATCGTAAGCGACTCTAATCCTTATCTTCCCGAATATGAGCTGACGGTCATCGAAAAGGCCTCCAAACAGCCGAAGGAGAAAAAGGAACGCAAAAATCCCTTCGCTATCTCTCCGCGCGACGTTCGCAGATCACAGATCGGCGGAAGCGGCGTGGCTCCCGAAAAGGGCAAAAAGGCAAGAAAGCGCTCCATGTCCTTTTTCACGGCACTTTCCCTCTCGCTCAACAACCTTATGACCAAAAAAACGAGAACCTTTATGACCTCATTTGCAGGGTCGATCGGTATCATTGGTATTGCGCTGATCCTTTCGGTCTCCACCGGCGTCAATAACTATATCAACGGAGTCCAACGGGATACGCTGGCAAGCTACCCGATTCAGATCTTTGCGGAATCTGCGGATATGTCCTCGCTGGTCACGGCCTTGATGACCTCGCAAGACAACAAGGATAAAGAAGAACGCGAATTGGATAAGGTTTATGAGAGCGCGGTAATCGTGGAGCTGATGAATGCGCTCAATTCCATGGAAATGCGCACAAACGATCTCAAAGCCTTCCGTGAATATCTAGAATCTACCGATGCATTTGACGAGTTTACCACAGCGATCCAATATGGCTACAATTTCGATTGGAAGATCCTGACTCATGACCGCAGCGGCGCCGTAATCAAATCCGACGTTACAGAGCTTTTTATGGCAATGTCCGGCATGAATGCCTCCAGTTCTCCGATAATGGGCTCTGCATCCTCCTCCGCCATGTATAGCAGCTTCCAGGTTTGGGAAGAGATGCTCAAGGGCGAGAATGATGAGATGGTGAACGACATTATCAAACAAGAATATGACCTCATCCACGGCAGCTGGCCGACCGCCTACAACGAAGTGGTTATGATCGTCAATTCGAAGAATGAATTGAGCGATCTCTCGCTTTACGCCCTGGGTTTGCGTACCAAAGCAGAGATTATCGAAGCCATGTCCGCCGCATCCAGCGGTGAGATCCTCGACACCTCCGAGCTCGGCTCCTGGACCTATGAAGAGATCTGTGATATGGACTTCAAGCTTTTGCTTGCCTCCGAAACCTACCAAAAGCAAATGAACGGAACCTACTCCGATCTTTCGCAAACCCAAACCGGTCTTGACTTCCTGTACGATAACTCGGCACTTGGAATTGATTTGAAGGTGGTAGGCATCATTCGTCCAAATCCCGATGCCACCTCCACGGTTTTGAGCGGATCTATTGGATACACCACCGCACTCACGGAATACGTCATAGAAAAGACTGCGTCCAGCAATCTTCTTTCCTTACAGCTGGAAAATCCGAAGGTGGATGTACTGTCCGGTCTTCCCTTTGCAGATCCTTTGGCAAAGGATCCTACCGCTGCGGAAAAGAAAGCAGCCGTAGAAGCTTATATTGCAACGCTTTCCAACGCAGAAAAGGCCGCCTTCTACACCAAGTTTGCTTCCACGCCAAGCCAAGCCTATATCGCACAGGCTGTGGAAGCGCAGCTATCCCAAATGACTCCCGAAATGATCACTCAGGTTGCCGTTGCCGCGCTTTCCACTATGATGGATGAAGCACAGGCATTGGAGCAAGTCAATAATTTGACCGAAGAGCAAAAGCTTTTGCTGGTTTCCAAGGCATTGGAGGCCAAAATCACAGAGGAATATACTGCCGCCCAAGAGGCACGTCTTGGACAAATGACCACAGATGCCATTTGTGCGGAGATGGAAATGGTATTTGCCGGCATGAAGGACACCGATTTTGCAACCGTATATGACAGTTATCTGCCCGCACAGTTCTCCAAATCCACCTATGAGCAAAACCTGCTTCTTTTGGGGAACGTCAATCTTGATTCGCCCGATACTGTAAAATTCTATACCGAAACCTTTGAGGATAAGGACGAGATCGAACGCCTGATTAAGGAGTATAACAACACCGTTGAGAAGGAACAAAAGATCTCTTACACCGACTACGTTGCTCTTCTGATGTCCTCCATTACCACGATTATCGATGCGATCTCCTACGTCCTGATCGCGTTTGTGGCAATCTCGCTGGTAGTATCCTCGATCATGATCGGAATCATCACCTATATTTCGGTTCTTGAGCGTACCAAGGAGATCGGTATTCTGCGTGCGATCGGAGCCTCCAAAAAAGATATCAGCCGCGTGTTCAATGCGGAAACCCTGATCATTGGATTTGTTGCCGGTATGATCGGCATTGTGGCCACGCTTGGATTGAACGTGATTATCAATGTAATCCTCTTCCACTTTACACAGATCGCATCGCTCAAGGCTTCTCTCCCTGTGGTTGGAGCCGTGGTTCTGGTAACGATCAGTATGCTCCTGACGTTTATCGCCGGACTGTTCCCCGCAGGTATCGCTGCAAAGAAAAATCCCGTAGAAGCACTTCGTACGGAATAAACAGAAAAGATCCGTCCATTGCCTTTGGCAATGGACGGATCTTTAAATATAGCCGATCAAAGTAAAACCGTAAAGGTAATTTCTCCTTGATTCACAAAAACCTCTAAAAGATATTCATCCCGAAGCAACTTCAAATCACGAATCTCCCCCCGGTAGACTACAGGATCGCGCCCATTTCTCGCAATCTCAAAGCCGGTTGCGGTACGCTTCAAGGCAGGATCCGTCTCCTTTAGCAAATGCTGCACCTCCGCAATGGGAAAGACACGCAAAATGCCGTTCTCCAGCGTGATCTCACGCGGCAACGACATACAACCGATATCGCGCTCGGCAAACTCCTCATAGCCCCATCCGGGGATCCAGGAAAGCAAAATCACGCGGCCTTGCGGATCCAAAAAGGCTTGCCCTGCATATTGATCAGGGCCTTCGTCCACACATCCCTCGGTCTGCTTGTAAAAGACACCGTTGCGAAAATCGCCGTGCATGATCGTAAAGAAGGAGCGGTCAGGCTCACAAATCGAGGTAGCCAAAAAATAGCCGTCTTTGGTAGGGAGAAAAAACGGACATTCAGCAAATTTTGCATTTGGCCACTCCCCAAGAATATGTAAATACTCCCAATGGAAGAGATCCTCGCTTTTGTAGAGCAGTAAACGGGCAACCGTTTTCTCTTGATTTCCCGATGCAATCACCAAGTAATAGGTTCCGTTGATACAGGTAATGGCAGGATCACGAAAATTTCTCGCTCCGTCTGACGGAAAATGATCAATAATCGGGTTGTTTTCATATTTTTTAAAATGAATGCCATCCCTCGAATAAGCCAGCGCGATCGTTTGCATTTTTAGTCCGGTTTCGGGATCTACACGAATGCCGGTGTAAAACAGATATAAGGTCTCATCCTTCACGATCGCAGTTCCCGACCAGCAGCCGTCTTTTTCATATGGATGCTCGGGAGTAAGTGCCACGGGAAGCTCCTCAAAGGTAAGAAAATCCTTGGTTCTGGCATGTCCCCAAAAAACAGCTTCGCATCTTGGACGCTCAAAATGCGGCTGGTGCTGATAAAAAAGATGATAATATCCCTGAAAATAAACCAAGCCGTTTGGATCGTTGATCCATCCTTTTTGTGGCTTGTAGTGGTATTGGGGGCGGTTCAAATATTCCATATGATCCTCCAATTGAAAAAACGGGTACACCAATCAAGGTGTTTCCGTTTTTAAGCTTCTTTGAGAAGCGCTTCCAATAGTTGCACCTTTTCGGATGCATATCGATACGCGCCCTTGTAATCCTCGGTTTCCCGACAGCAGATCTCCATCTCACACAAAACCGTATAAAGCTCCACCTCGTTGAGCGGATTTTCCGCTTCTAACAGCTTGGAAAGGAGAAGCTTGGCCTCCAAAAAGCGTGCTTCGTCCATCATGAGCCGCGCACGAATGTGCCAAACGAAAAACGAATCAGAATCAGAGGAAGTAATAAATGCTTCGGCAACCGACCGATTTCCCTCATCCAAGGACTCCAATACAGACACATACGCGGAAAACAAGGATTGATACTGCACCGGCAAAGGCTTTTCTTCGTCTAAAACGTCGGAATACAGAGTAGGCGAAATTCGTTGCATATAGCGAAAAAAGACTCTAGCGCGTGCCTCAATATGTTCGGTATGATATACCGTTTTTTCAGCATAAGTAAGCGCCTCATCAAAAAAACGGCATGATGAACGCAGTTTTCCATGCCAAAACTCCTCCGTGGCAATCTCTGCGTCACAGTCTGCCAGCAGCAAACTGATTTCATCATCCGGTTGCGGACAGCCGAAAAGGCAGAGGCTCCGACACCCCCGCCAATCCTCGGCCATATATGCTCTTTTGATATTGGCAAAGCTGCTCATCTTACGATAAACAATTTCGTCCCCTTCCTCGGCCAGGAGGAAGCCTGCCGGCACGTTGAGTCGTCCGGCGATGTAAAGAATGGTAGACAGCGACGGTTGTGCGACTCCGTTTTCAATACAGCTCAACATATTGCGCGTGATATGCGTTCCGGCAAGCTCCGACTGCGTCATCAATTTTGCCACACGCAACTCGCGTATTTTTTCACCGATATTCATAGGAATCCTTCGTCACCTTTTTTGTGATATTATTCAGCTGCCTCAACCACTGCGGTAACTTCTACAGGCTCTGCTACATCCTCAGCCGCTTCGCACTTTGCAGCCTTATATGTATTTACCTTTTCCATCACCTTATCCTTTGCGCGAACGATCTTGATCTTTACCTTTCCGTAGGTGTTACTGGAAGCCTTTGCCACACTGTTGGCACCTGCTGCTACCTTTGCGGTAAGCTTTTTGCAGTTGTTTACCAGCGAGGAAATACGACCGGGCAACGTCTTGGAACAAATAAATGCATCCAACAGATCATACAGGCGATCCATATTGTCGTCTACCACGCCGGCGATGCGGTCTGCAGCTTCCTTATAGATTCCCTCTGCGGAATAGCGCGCCTGATCGATGCGGATCGCATATTCCTTTTCTGCCTTTTCCTCGATTGCCTTTGCCTTTGCGATTGCAGGGGTAAGAAGATTGGTATAATCTCCGTCCATCTTTTTCATCAGCTTATCGTAAAGCGCAACCTTTTCTTCAACGGAAGCATCCTCTCCCGTGATTTTATTCAATCTCGCTTCCAGTTCAGCCACCTGCTGCTGCAAATTTGCAAGCGCAACTGCCTTTTCCTGCAGCTTTGCCTCTGCAAGCTTTACAAACTGATTTACCTCTTCTTTGTCGTAGCCGTTCAGTTTGTTTCTGAACTGTACAGAAATCTCTGCCATAAATCAAACCCTCCACTCTTTTATACAAATATGACATACAAGATACATTTTTGCTTATACATCTTATTCTTCCTTTATATCATACCATATTTTTTATGCAAATGCAACAATTTTTTTTTATTTTTTTATTTTTGGCATTTTGCACAAATCAAGAGCCGCTCAAATCATGGCGTAACGCCAAAAGGATTTTCTTTTCCTCGCGTGAAACCTTTACCTGCGTCAGTCCCAATGCATTGGCAGTTTGCTGCTGGGTCATATTTCGGTAGTACCGAAGCAGTACGATCTTTTTCCAAAGAGGCGGTAATCTTCCAATACACTGTGACAGCGCGATCCGGTCACAGATCCGCTCACTTTCGTTTTCACTGTCTTCATCGGCAAGAATCCCCTCATAGGTCATGCTTTCCTCTCCGTATACAGGCTCGGAGAGATAGGACACCGGGGAAATGGCATCCAAGGAGATTGCGGCCTCCTCCACACTGACCCCGCAGCGTTGAGCCAGCTCAGCGATCCCCGGCTCACGTCCTTCCTCCGAAACGATCCGATTTTTTTCGTGCATGAGCGCAATTCCCTGCCGTTTGTAGGTGCGACTGACCTTTATAGGTCCGTCATCCCGCAAATGCCGTCGGATCTCCCCCACGATCAAGGGAACCGCATAGGTAGAAAACGCCGTTCCACGCTCCAAGGAGAACGAACGGATCGCCTTGATCATCCCGATCGTTCCGATTTGGACCAGATCCTCGTACTCGGTCCCCCGATCCAAAAAACGTTGGGCGATCTTTCGAACCAATCCCAGGTTCTCCTCTACCAATTCCGCTTCGGCATCCGGGTCTCCGTTTTGGACGCGCTCCAAAAGCAGTGCATTTCGCTCGTAAATGGACGTTTGCTCCATATACACCTCTCCATTTTCTTTTATGAGCTGTGGCTCACTTATGTAACCGCTTGAGAAGTGTTACCGTAGTTCCGCGTCCCACGCGGCTGGTGACGTTTACGCCGTCGCAAAAGCTTTCCATCACGGTAAACCCCATTCCGCTTCGCTCATTCTCGGCATCGGTGGTGTAGAGCGGCTCCCGCGCAAGCTTTACGTCGGGAATGCCGCATCCCTTGTCCCGAATTTCGATCTGGATCAGCCGTCCCTCGCAAAGCTTGACCGAAAGCTGAATATCTCCTACCGTATCCCGGTAGGCGTGCACGATGCAATTCGTTACGGCTTCTGAAACCGCGCATTTGATGTCAGCGATCTCCACCGCCGTGGGATTGAGCTGTGCGCAAAATGCCGCTACGGCAGACCGCGCCATTCCCTCATTCACCGAGAGAGATGGCAATACCATTCGCATTTCGTTTTCTACTTCTGCGCAAAAATCAACTCTTGTTCTCATACGTTCTCCTTTTTTTACCCATTTTCATTATTTTTTATCTTTGGTTCGCAAAATTGAGATCATCCGTTCCATGCCCGCCAGCTTCATGATTTTGATCACCGCAGCGCTTGGATCCAGCACGGCAAACGAGCCGCCGTATTGCTTGACCAACGCAAACCGTCCCATGATCAGACCAAGTCCCGAGCTATCCATAAAATCCACGCTGGAGAGCTCCAAAAGCACCCGTGAGGGGCGTTGCGCTGCAATCTCGCTGTCAATGCCTGTCCGCACCGAT
>JAFVOP010000112.1 GCA_017505745.1 Clostridia bacterium | reverse complement strand
ACTCTGATTTCAGCACAACAGCAAACATCTATGCACACTTAGACTACAACTCCAAACTCAACTCCGCCGAAGCTATGGTGACGGGAATGAGGGCGGCTCTGACCACGGTTTCATAAGTCGAAAAAAGGCGAAAAAAATGAGCCTGCAAATTGACTTTGCAGGCTCGGTGTGGCGGAGAGAGAGGGATTCGAACCCTCGTGAGATTGCTCTCAAACGCATTTCGAGTGCGCCCCGTTATGACCACTTCGATATCTCTCCGTGTTTATTTTAGCTCTCTACTGTTCTTATTCAACCTCGGAAATTGGAGAGAACAGTAGGAGAGAACTAACGTATTAAGTTTTATTTGAACTGCGGAAAACCCTTATAAATCAAGGGATTTAAGGTGGGAGGTTCCAAAGTGACTACAAAATTTCGAGTCAGCCCCGTTATGACCACTTCGATATCTCTCCGTATTGGTTTTCGTGCCTTGCAACACCCATTATTATATCACATGTGGAAAGAAAAAGCAATAGCTTTTTGAAAAAAATTTAAGAATTATTTCAAAAAGGTTGGGAGATTCCGTAAAGAAACAAAACAAGACCTTTTTTCGTCATATTGCAATTCTTTTTAAGCTTTTTTTATACTTTTTCATGCAGAATAAAGTCGACAAGTTCATAAAAAGTTCATACAAAAGGAAATGCTTTGTGATATAATATACTTGTTATGATTCCATTTATATGATTGTACTCTCTACTGACGAAAAATTACCCGTCAGGTCGGTGTCCGAAGGACGTCGATAATTGGGGACTATACATGAAAAAAACAACTTTGAGGGAGGCTATTATGAAAAGCAATCAGGGCGGAGAACTTCTCGTGATCGGAATGAAGGGCTGCGAAAAGTTTACGGAGCAGGTCGACTACTATCTCAAGGATTGGCGCAGACGCGGAAGTGGGGAAGACAAGAGCTTTACCATCGTTGCGGACTGTCCCAGATTCGGTTCCGGAGAAGGCAAGGGTATTCTTCACGAATCCATGCGCGGTAAAGATGTTTACATCATTTGTGATGTATTCAACTACGGGGTGACCTACAAAATGTACGGTACCGAGGTTCCCATGAGCCCCGACGATCACTATGCGGATCTGAAGAGAATCATTGCGGCCATCGGCGGTAAGGCCAAGAGAATCACTGTTATTATGCCCATGCTCTACGAGGGCAGACAGCACAAGAGATCCAGCCGCGAATCGCTCGACTGTGCACTGATGCTCCAGGAATTGGTGGGCATGGGGGTATCCAACATTCTGACCTTCGATGCACACGATTCCCGTATTTCCAACGCGATCCCGCTTTCCGGCTTTGATAACGTTCAGCCCACCTACCAGATGATCAAGGCACTGGTGCGTGCGATTCCCGACGTGCAGATCGATAAGGATCACATGACCATCATCTCTCCCGATGAGGGCGCAATGTCGCGCTGCATGTATTACAGCTCCGTGTTAGGCCTTGACATTGGTATGTTCTACAAGAGAAGAAATTATTCGATCGTGATCAACGGAAGAAACCCGATCGAGGCGCATGAGTATCTGGGCCAGGATCTTCACGGAAAGGATGCTATCATCGTGGATGATATGATTTCCTCGGGTGAGTCGATGCTCGACGTTTGCCGCCAGCTCAAGGAAAAGGGCGCCAGCCGCGTGTTCTGCTTTGCCACCTTCGGTCTCTTTACCGATGGCTTTGATAAGTTTGATCAATGCTTCAAGGAAGGTGTATTTGACCGGGTGTTCACCACCAACCTCGTATACCGCCGTCCCGAGCTGCTTACCAGAGAGTGGTTTACCGAGGTGAATATGTGCAAGTACGTGGCATACCTGGTGGATACGCTTAACAACGATGCCACGATCAGCTCGCTTCTTAATCCCGTAAAGCGCATTCAATCCCTTATGGACAAGCATCGCAGTGAGCTTGCCACCCAGATGAAGATCAACTTTGAGGATGAATAATCTGTTTTGAGTTTCATAGATCCCCGCGATTTCTGCTCCCGACTGTATTGGATTTCCGAAGGAAGCAAGCTTGCGGGGATCGTTGTTTTTAGAAACGTGAATTTACGGTGAACTTTTGCTTTTTTTTGCCTTTTTTATTCGTTTTGGTTGCATTTTTTTGAAAAACATGTTAAAATAATAAAAGTGAAATAAGCCTGATATACCAAGGACGGATGATTTTACATTTTTGTAAGAAGGGAGGACTCTTCCAATGAATAATACCATGAAGGACTATCGCTATTTGCTGACCAGCTTGGACAAGCTGTTTGACTACGTGCTCAATTTTCTGGTTTCATATATTTGCTATTGGGGAGTCAAGCTCTTTCATCCGGCGCCGTTCGGTGTTGGACACACCCGTGCGGTGTTTATTATTTGCATTATCTGCTTGGTAACCTCCTTCCTTTATAACTACCATAACGTCTACCTGCCCATGCGAACCCGAAGCGTGCTCTTTTTTATCAGTCGTATTTTTTTGGTGACGATGGAGGTTGTGGGGCTTTCGATCATTCTGATTCTGATCCTTTGCACGCGTGACGTTTCGGCATACGTTGCCTGGCTGACCTTTACCGCAATCTTTTCGGGGGCCACCATTATGATAAAAAAGGTGGCTATGATCTCCTTTTTACGAACTCTACGTGTCCGTAAGCGTAACATCAAGCATATCTTGGTGGTTACCAACAGCCAGGATATGGTGGATGCTTATATGGATGAGATCTTAAACAACCCGCATTTCGGATATTCGGTGATTGGTTACGTGGGGAATTTGAATATCATAGGACTTGAGCACCTTGGAACCACCCGCGATCTGGATCACCTTCTCAAGGAGCTTCGTCCGGATGAGGTTGTTTTGGCCTTTGATACCGTACGAAAAAAGCTGATCACCAAATACATTTCCATTTGCGACAACAATTGCATTAAAACCCTGGTCGTTCCTGCCATTTGCGGCTATTTCCGTTCGCCCAGACAGGTAACCGAGGTAGGAAATCTCCCGTTGATCGATATTCGCAGCACCCCCCTGGATAACGTGACCAATCAGTTTATCAAGCGTGCAATGGATATCGTGGGCTCCCTTCTTCTGATCCTCGTAACCTCCCCGCTTATGCTGTTCACGGCAATCGGCGTGCGGTTATCTTCCCCGGGGCCTATCTTATTCAAGCAGACTCGAATCGGTATGCACAACAAGCCCTTTACCATGTATAAATTCCGTTCGATGCGCGTAAACGATTCCGAATCTACAGGGTGGTCTACCGAAAACGATCCCCGAAAAACAAAATTCGGCGCGTTTATCCGCAAGTTTGCCTTGGACGAGCTTCCTCAATTTTTTAACGTTTTAAAGGGAGATATGAGCCTGGTGGGGCCGCGACCCGAGGTGCCGTTTTACGTTGAGAAGTTCCGGAAAGAGATTCCACTGTATATGCTCAAACACACACTGCGTCCCGGAATCACGGGACTTGCTCAGATCAAGGGCCTGCGCGGAGATACCTCGATCCAAGCCCGTATTGACGAAGATATTAACTATATTGAAAATTGGACGTTTTGGGGAGATATCCGTATCCTGCTTCTCACCCCGTTTTGCGCGATCAACCGACACGAAAAATATGCGGCCACCGATGAAAAAGCACGTCAAAGACAGGCACTTCGCGGTCCGCGCCCGATAGAGGAGGATGCGGACGATGGAGAAGAAGAGTAAGATCCTGTACGCTGCCTCCACTGCATCTCATCTGGAACGCTTTCATCAGCCCTATCTGCAGGCGTTGCGCAAAGAAGCCTCCGTGTTTACCATGGCAACCGGCGATGGAGTGGATTTTCCGATTTTGTTCGACAAACGATTTTTCAGTATTTCAAACCTTCGCAGTATCCTTCAGATCCGTAAGATCCTCAAGCATGAGCGCTTTGACGCGTTGCTTTTGCATACTACCTTGGCGGCATTTTTGATTCGCATGGCGTTGATTGGTCTGCGTCATCGTCCTTATGTGTTGAATGTGGTACACGGATATCTGTTTGGCATTACGCAGCGGGGAATGAAGGATCGGGTTTTGCTTTTTTGCGAAAAGCTATTAAAACGGCAGACCGATTCGATTGCAGTGATGAATGCAGAGGATTGGAACCTCGCCAAGGTGCATCGTCTTTGTCGCGGCAAGGTTTATTTTCTTCGCGGAATGGGCGCGCCGATCGAGGAGGCAGCGCCTTGCCCGGAGGAGGCGCTACGCGAGCGACTTTCCTTACGCTCTACCGATTTTGTCTGTACCTTTGTGGGAGAGCTCAGTGGACGAAAAAATCAGATTTTTTTGATTCGTGCCACCAAGCTTTTACGGGATCGATCGATTCCTTGCAAGCTTGTGTTGGTTGGAGAGGGAAGCGAACGCGAGGCGCTGGAAACAGAAATTCGGAAGCTGGGATTGGAGCAGAACGTGATTCTTGCGGGTTCGCAGTCACCGGTGCTTCCGTATCTCTCTATTACACACTTGTACGTTTCCGCCAGCCAATCGGAGGGATTGCCGTTCAATATCATGGAGGCCATGGCCTGCGGCCTGCCGATTTTGGCATCGAAAACGAAAGGACAGACCGATCTTTTAAAGGACGTGGAAGATGCGTTATATCCGCCGGATGACATGACCGCTTTTTGCGATGCGGCTGAGCGAATCTATCGCTCGGGTCAACTTGGCGTGGGGAATATGTCCTATCCCACACTCAAGCAGTATCTTCTGCCGTCGGTATTTGAAGAAAACCTGAAAATTTTGAAAGAAAGAGGGGGATCCCTATGAAACAACCGTTGCCTGCGTTACGGCGTTTTTACACCGGCCGTTGGTATCCGATTCTGGTTGCTCTTTTGATCTTTTTGGGACACTGCGCCGCAATGGAGGCTTTGTTTGCCCTGATCCTTGCCTTGACTTTGGTACCCGCATTACTACTCTGTGAGGACGTTCGATTTGGTATTTTGCCGTTTTTGTGCGCGATTTTTATCGTAAGTGTGCGAGACTATACTCCGAGCAATCCCGGATATGATGAGCAATACTTGAATGCACCGTTTTTGGTAACGCTTTCCGTTGCCGTAATTCTGGTGCTTGCGGCATTGGTACTTTTTTTGATCCGAAATAGAAAGCATCGCAATCCCTTTCCCAGACGTGGGATGTTTTGGAGCATGGCGTTTGTTTGCGCCTTGTTTGCTCTGAATGGATCACTCAGCCCCGCCTATTCCATCGGGAATTTCCTGTATGTTTTACTCATTGCGGCCTCGCTATTGCCGGTTTACGCCTTGTTTGTGCTGTTTCTTCGTTTTGATGAGTCGACATTTGATTACTTCATGTATTGCCTGGTGGTTGCGGGACTCCTGATCGTGGCAGAGCTGATCTTTGCATTCTTTACAACCGTGCAATTTGTGGACGGTGAGATCGTAAAGGGAAGTGTGGTGCTTGGCTGGGGTGTTTGGACCAATATTGGAGGAATGTTGGCATTTTTGATGCCGGCTTGCTTCTATTTCGCGCATTCACATCGCCACGGTTGGATCGGATACGTATTGGGCCTTTTGGAATACCTTTGCATCGTACTGTCACAAAGTCGTGGCGCATTGCTGATTGGAACGTTGATTTTGGCGCTTTGCTTGCTATACGTTTGTGTTGGCGGAAGCAACCGTAAGCAAAACCGCATATTTACGGCTTGTATCGGAGTGTGTGCCGTGATTGGCATCCTATTCCTGTCGGAAAAGCTCTTCTCCCTGGTGCGCAACTTTGCAGATATGGGATTGGCTGACAACGGTCGCTTTGAAATGTGGAAAATCGGAATCGATAAATTCTGCGAGCGTCCGCTCTTTGGTTCCGGATTCTATGATTCCTATCACACGGAGGAATGGGATATGGGACCGCTTCCGTATCTTTATCACAACACGGCTGTGCAAGTTCTGGGCGCCACGGGAATCGTTGGGGCGGTGGCCTATCTCTACCACCGATTCCACACGGTAAAGCTGGTGATCATGCGGCCGAATTTCCGAAAGACCATTTTGGGAACCTGTATATTAGCGCTTTTACTGTTTAGCCTCACCGACGTACTCTTTTTTAAAATCTATCCAACCATTTATTATTCCTTGATGCTTTTGTTTATTGAGCACAGTCAGGGAGAAAAAGGAACTTAAACAAAAACAGACTGTTTCCCAAGATGGGAAGCGGTCTGTTTTTTCTTATTCAGGCGTTTTCAGAGGGTTCTGAAGTCTCTTCCGATTCATCCACCGGTGCATTTTGATAAGGCTCGATCATATAACGATCAATAATCGGATAGGCCGCGTAGGCACTGGTAAAGGCGGTGACGGAGAGGTAATAGAGGAAGGGAAGGATCAGCGGAATCGCAATGCCGAGAGGTGTGATGGCAAACAGGGGGAAGAGAGCAACGTTGATAGCGGTGATCACTGCAATTCCAAAGATCGCCATCAAATTTCGCTTCCATCCCAAAACGGTGAAGATCAAGGCGTTTTTCAGAATCTTTCGAATGGAAAGATCAAAGGTGACCATCAAAAGATAGATGTAGAAGCGCATGCAGAAGTACAGGAATACCAAAGCGAAGATGGCGTAATATCCCACGTTCATCCAGTAATCTCCGGGCATAGAGCCGAAATACAGAATGTCAAAGCCCAGAAGGAAAATAACGATCGCATCCATCAATCCAAGGAGGAGTCCTTGCTTCCAATTGCGACGGATGGCGTAGAAATAATCCGAGAAGAGAAATACCGGCTCTCCGCGCACCATGCTACGCAGAATATAGGTGGAGCCCACGTTCTGCCAACCAAAGGTGATCAGCAAGAAGGCTGCGCAGATACCGATTCCGATATAGGATGCGGTATTGTTATATACAGGGATGCTCAACTGTCCGCCAAAGAGATCCAACAGCTGGATGGTTGAGGTAGAGGGCTCAATGAAATTTGCACCGTACAGGACTGAGAACAGCGGGGTGTTCTCGATTGGAGTTTTTTCAAAGCCGAGATAAAAATATACGATCAGGAGAATCGGAACGATTAGGGGGAGCATCAGGAGATTGAGCGAAACCAATTTCCAAAATCGCCTTCCAAGCAATTTAAAATATCGTTTGAGAGTGGGTGTGGTATCTTCTTCCGGGGCATCTAAGCGATCCCCGCGGTTCATATTGAACAAGCGATACAGTAGCCCTTCTTTTTTCTTTTCAGCCAAAGCGTTTTTTCCTTTTCCGTTAAAATTTTTCCTTTTATATTTTATCATAAAATAAGGGTAATGTCAATAAAAACAGAAAATTTACAAATGTAATACGGAGTTTCTCCGGGTATCGCTTCAAAATATTCTGCAAAAAATGAAAAATATTCTTGCAAAGCACCGTTATCTATGATATAATATAAAAGTAAATCATTTTCATTGCAATTTACGGAAAGGAATCGATATATGAATTTGAAAAAAATACTCCCCGTGATCGTTGCGGTTGTTGGAGTTTTGAGCTTGGTTGGCGCATTGCTGATCCTGATTCTGGCTTTGCCAAAGGCCGATGCCGCATACAAGCGTGTGCTGGAAATCTTAGTCTCAGTCTTGATGCTGTTGCTTGCCGGCCTTGCTGCCTTGTATCTCTATATTACACGCGATTCGGATCCGAACTTCTTTTTATTCGACCGTGCAAAAAAGCGCAATATGCCCGTTGAAAACCTCAATTTTGAGATCGTAAACGAGCGCATGAACTTTTACCTTACCCGAGTGTGTGAATCGTCCGAGCAGCTGTGGCGAGGAGATGTTTTGGAGAGTGATCGCAAGCTGGGATTTCGCCGCGTGTACCGCCCGTTGTTGGCGTATAAGATGCTGTACGATCTTGCGGAGAAGAATGAGGATTCCTATTGGGAGTTATTGCTTTCCGCATCCCCTGCAACCCTGAATTCCTTGTTCAGCGCGCTTGAGCAGGGAGGCGAGCGAGAGATGGTAAAAGCGTTTCGCTATATTGTGGACAACTATCGCAACAATCCCGAAAAGATCAAGGACTTTGTTTGCGGCAATATGCGTTATGTGCGCGGCAGAATGCTGGGATATATTAAGCGGAATATCGAACTGTTTTATTAACCGAGAAAAGCGACTGTCTGAATACAGTCGCTTTTCCTTTCAAATGAGAAAGAGGATCGCTGCAACCAAATGGAAGGCGATCCTCATAGGTGTTATTTCTGTTTCTTTTCCAGATAGTTTACTACATCCTGAATCGTGATGAACTTGTGAATATCGTCATCCTCGATCTCGATATCAAACTGATCCTCGCAGGACATTACAAGGTCCGCAAGCTCAATCGAGTTGATGCCCAAATCGTTTGCAAGCTCGCTCTCGGGAGTGATTTCATCGGGATCGAGCTGAAGCTCATCTACCAGAATTTTTTTCAGCGTTTCAAACATAAAAATTTTCCCTCCAGAAAATAAGATTTCTCTTGTTTTTTCTCACAACCAATATTATACATGATGTTTGATGATTTGTCAAGATTTTTCTTGTATTTCTTTTGTTTTCTTTTTTTGTGAACTCGTGGCATGGAAAGGAGGTCCTTCTTGTGCAAATTTTTAAGAATCGCCCGTTGGCGCTTGCGATGTGCTTATTTGCGCTTTCTTCCGTTCTTTTTATGAAAATTCATACGGCGTGGAAGCTGGCCCTTTTGATAGTGTTCTTGCTTGTTTTCCTTTCTATACTCTTTTTGGTATGGATCAAGGGGTGGAGAAGCCGGTCGATGCTTCTTTCCTTGCTTTGCCTGTTTTTCGTGTCTCTCTCCATTCTCTCCTCCTTTTCCTTCTTCAACATTCGATACGCGGAGATACAAAAGAAAAACGGCTTACAACGGGTTGCCCGAGGATATGTGCTGGAACGAGTTTCCACGGAGTCCTTTTATTCGAGCTTTCGGGTACGTTTCACATCACTGGACGGGGAAAAGACCAACGTCAAGGGAATTTTGGAAATGGATTCTCTCTCTGCCTTGCAGGTGGGCGATTCCTTTGTTGTTGAAGGTGTACAGGGGCGGCGCTTGGAGGAGAGTAGCTTGGAGGAGGAGCTCTACAATTTGGCGGATGGGTGCCTGCTGACCCTCTCCTGTTCCTCCTTGGATCAACTGCAGATTCCGGAGGAGCCGAACCGTTCGCCGGAGGTTCAACTGTCAAAATGGAATTTACGGCTTTCGTATTTCTTACAGAGCCGAATTGGAGGACACGGTTTCTCGGCCGCCTTGCTCTTGGGCAATCGGTCATGGATTCCCGATGACGCAGCGTTGGCGTTTCGACGCTCGGGGGTTTCGCACCTGCTGGCATTGAGCGGATTACATGTTTCGATCCTGGTTGGCTTTTTGGGGATCCTGTTGCGGTTCATTCACGCCCCGAGATGGATGAAATTGCTGTTTATGCCGCTTTTTTCACTCTTTTATCTGGCATTGACCGGGGGCTCCGTCTCCACCAGCCGCGCGGTGCTGATGCTTTGTGTGTTGTATTGCGGACTGCTTCTTCTCAGACCATACGATTCCTTTACTTCGCTTTGCACCGCCCTCACAGTGATCCTATTGATTACCCCTTACGCCGTATACGATATTTCTATGTGGCTATCCTTTTTGGCGGCCGCATCGATCATCGTCTTTTTCCCGGTGGTGAGCCATGCTCTGGAGCAACTCAAGGAACGGTGGATGGCCCCAAAGCTTTTGTATCGCATAAGCTCTTCCGCGGTGGCAGCAGTTGCCGTTGGATTGATTACTAATATCGCCTTATTGATGCTCAGTGCAACGGCTTTTGGAGAGATATCACTGGCATCGGTTCCCGCAACGCTGATTCTCTCCGTTCCCGTAACGCTGCTGATTATCGGTGCGCTTTTACTGATTATTTTTCCGTTTTTGCCCATTCTTCCCCGGATGTGTGAAGCGCTGGAGGAGTTGATCTATCAAACGGTTTCCTTTTTCTCGGAAATCGAGGGAGTTCTGCTTCCTATGGTGGCGCCTTCCCTGGGGCTGCTGTTGCTCCTTTTGACTGCTTCTATTCTTTTGCTTGCCGTTAAAAAGATCCAAACCAAATGGTTGTATCTGGCTCCGGTTCTGATTTGTGTTCTTACCGTATCGGTGGCTTGGGCCTCGGTGCATCTTCCGGTGCAACCGGAACCCGACGTAACGGTAATTCAAACGGGAAAGGGAGATGCCCGGCTCTACACACAAAACGGAACCGCTGTTCTGGTGCGTGACAAGGGCGTTCTATCCGGCTCTTACGCGGTAAAGCAAGCAGCGCTGGCAGAATCGTGCAGCGAAATACAGGATCTGATTTTTTATCGGTACGATAACCAAGGAACCTACTTTATCGCCAAGCTTTCTTCCCGTATCCGCGTGCAACGCTTGCATCTGCCCATGCCTACCACGGAAAGAGAAGAAGCAATTGCCGCGCGTCTCTCTCAGGAGGCGCAATTACACGGAATTGAGGTGCTATACGATTCCGCCGGGTTCGCAGCGGCATTTCCATAAATCAGGAAATAAAACAAGAGGAAGCCTTTCAACGGTGAGACCGTTGGGTGCTTCCTCTTTTTTTATAGACGGTTACAGACTGTCCGCTTCCTTCAGCCACAAGGCAACGGAAGCATCCGAGGGCATCATCCAATCCCCGCGCGGTGAAACGCCGACCGAACCCACCTTAGGGCCGTCGGGGAGGCACGAGCGCTTGAATTGCTGACTGAAAAAGCGCCGTACAAAGGTTTTCAGCCATTTGAGAAGCGTTTCCTTATCGTAGCGATCTCCCAAAGCCAATTGCGCCAGACGGTAAAGCTTGGCAGGGGAGAACCCGTAGCGCAGGGTGTAATACAAATAAAAATCGTGAATTTCGTAAGGACCTACCAGATCCTCGGTTTTTTGCTCGATTTCGCCGTTTTCCTTGGCCGGCAAAAGCTCGGGGGATACCGGTGTATCCAGCACGTCGCGCAATGCATCCGCTATTTTTCCTTCTTCCATTGCATCAAACTGCTTTGCACAGTAGGCAACAATATGGCGGATCAATGTTTTAGGGATGCCGCCGTTGACTCCGTACATCGACATATGGTCGCCGTTATAGGTCGCCCATCCGAGGGCAAGCTCGGAAAGATCGCCGGTGCCGATGACCATGCCTCCGCAATCGTTGGCAATATCCATCAGAATCTGGGTTCGTTCTCTGGCCTGACTGTTCTCATACGTCACGTTTCGGTCATTGGGATCGTGCCCAATGTCACGGAAATGAACATTGACCGCGTCAAAAATATCGACGCAACGGAAGTCCACGCCAAGCTCCTCGCAAAGCACCGTAGCGTTATTTTTGGTTCGCTGGGTGGTTCCAAAACAGGGCATGGTAACCGCGAGAATATCCTTGCGCGGACGCTTCAGGGCATCCATCGCGCGCGCCATAACAAGCAGGGCGAGTGTAGAGTCAAGGCCACCGGAGATCCCGATCACCAGCTTTTTCGCATAGGCACGCTCGACGCGTTGCTTGAGTCCGGCCGTTTGGATGGACAAAATGGTTTCGCAGCGTCGGTCAAGCTCTTCGGGGTTGGTGGGGAGGAAGGGATGTGGGTTGATCTTTCGAGTGATCTCTGTTTCGGAAAGGCCAAGCGAGAATCGGATTTCGCGGTAATTTCCGTAACTCTCCGCAGAAGCCGTCTGCTTGCGCCGATCGATTGTCAGGCGTTCCGTGTCGATCTCGCTCACAATCCATTCGGAGTCTGTTGCAAAGGGTGCTTTTTCCGCGAGGAGCTCGTCGCCTTCACAAATCAGATCATGACCGGCAAATACCAAATCGGTGGTGGATTCACCATCTCCCGCGTTGGCGTAAACGTATCCAACGCCGGTACGGGCCGCGTGAGCACGGATCATACGGACGCGGCTCTCGGCACGTCCAACAATTTCATTGGAGGCGGACGGATTACAAATCAGTGTTGCGCCGGCCAGTGCTTGCAGAGAGGACGGGGGGAGCGGTGCGAAAAGATCCTCACCTAATTCTACTCCCAGCTTGAGCGCGGGGAGCTCCTCTGAGGGGAAGAGCAGGTCGGAGCCAAACGGAATTTCGGCACCTTCCCAAACAATTGTTTGCTGCGTTACCTGCCCAATTGCCGAAAAATACCGCATTTGAGAGGTGGAAAGATGCGTTTTAGGAACGATTCCAAGCAGCCTGCCGAAGTGACATACTGCACCGCAGCTATACAGCTTGCCTTGTGCAATGAACGGAACACCAACCACGGAAACCATATTCCAATCCTTGGTTTTGGAAAGATAGCGAGCGAGTGCCTTCTTTGCGGCCTCAAGAAGATGGTTGGAATAAAAGAGATCCGCGCAGGTTGAGCCGGTGATGCATAGCTCCGGGAAGACAAGAACGTGTACCTGATGCTCGGCGGCGTCCTTTGCGATGCGGAGCAGCTGCTCAACGTTATAGGATGGGTCTGCAACACGAATGGTGGGAGTTGCGGCGGCAACTTTGATAAATCCGTTTTTCATAAAACGTAATCCTTCCTTTCGGGGGTGGGCGTTTGCCCGGGATATAGAAGATCAGAAGATGGGATAGCCTGCCTTGGTGTGAGCCTCGATCAGATCGTTGCAAAGCGATACGATCTCATCGGTGGAAAGCTCAGCGGCGGTGTGCGGCTCCATCATTGCGGCTTGATACAGGGTTTCGATTTTTCCGGTGTGCGCAGCCTCAATGGTGAGCATTTGGGCGTAAATGTTGGAAGCGTTCATAGCCGCCAGCTGAAGCGGGAGCTCACCGACATAGGTGGGCGTTACGCCGTTTTTATCAACTAAGCAGGGAACCTCTACGCATGCCTGTGCGGGGAGATTGGGAATAAGTCCGTTGTTGATCACGTTTCCGCCAATTTTATAGGGCGTATCGGTGACGATGGCTTCCATGATGTGTGAGGCATATTCGTTGGAGCGCTTGAATTCAATGGTGGAGGCATCGTGCAAGAGTTCCTCTCTTTGCTTGGTCCATTTTTCGATATGACGGATACAGCGGCGCGGATATTCGTCCAGCGGAATGTTGAATTTTTCGATCAGATCGGGGCGGTTGGGCTTGATGTAGAAGGGGTTATATTCGGCATTGTGCTCACTGCTCTCCGTGCAGTAATAGCCGAGCTTATCGATGTAATCAAAGCGAACCATATCGCTGTGTTTTTCCGTTGCATTCTTTTCTTTGGCTCTGCGACGGATCTCGGGATACAGATCATTGCCGTTTTTGTCGGTGATTTCCAGCAACCAAGCCATGTGATTGATACCGGCGATCTTGAAGATCAGATCCTCTTCGGTCTGCTCCATTTCCAGCTTTTTCAAAAGTTTGGGAACACATACCTGCACGCTATGGCAAAGGCCAACGGTTTTTACACCTGTGTAGCGTTGCATATAGCCCGAAAGGATCGCCATGGGATTGGTGTAGTTGAGGAACCACGCATTGGGGCATACCTCTTCCATATCCTTTGCAAAATCCTTTAATACGTGGATCGTACGCATACCGCGGAAGATTCCGCCAATGCCCAGCGTGTCGGCAATTGTTTGACGAAGACCGTATTTTTTGGGAATCTCAAAGTCGATGATGGTACAGGGATCATAGAGCCCCACCTGAATGGCGTTGATTACGAAATTCGCGCCGCGAAGCGCTTCTTTACGTTGTTCTACGCCAAGATAAGTCTTTATGGTTGCTCTTCCTTGATTGATAGAGTTGTTGATAGCGGTAATCAACAGATACGAATCGTCGAGTCTGGATTTGTCGATATCGTACAGTGCAATTTCCACGTCATGTAAAGCATCGCAAAGCATGGTGTCACCCAACACGTTTTTTACAAATACGGTGCTACCTGCGCCCATAAACGTAATTTTCATTTGCATTCTCCTTAAAAATGAAGTTTTAACGAGAGTTTCATCTCGTAACATTCATCATTATAGCACATTATTTTCAAAAAATCCATTGCATTTGGTAACTCAAATATGGTATAATGTAACTAATTCAGTGAGTTGGGGGTTGTTGTGGAAAGCATGGAGAACGAACGGTATATCATGAAAAATTTCCATTTGATCAATCAGCATTTTCGTGATTTGAATCCCATACAGCTTGGATACGAGCAGTGTAAGCCCAAAAAACGCTTTGGTCCGTATATTCGCAAATATACGCTGATCCATTACGTGGTGAAGGGAAAGGGAGTGCTTATGAAGGACGGCAAGACATATCCCATTCAAGCCGGAGAGGCGTTCCTGATCCTTCCCGGCGAGGAGACCACTTATGAGGCTGATGCAAAGGACCCCTGGTATTATCAGTGGATCGGATTTGACGGAGCCCTGGCTTCGGCTTTTCAAGACCTCCCGCCGGTGTTTCCGTTTCCGCAAGACATTTTACAGAAAATGCTTGATGCGGTGAGGCAGGATCTAATCGAGCATCGGATCGCAGGTCTGCTATTCCGCCTTTACGCCGAACTGTTTGAGGAGAAAACAACACAAAACACCTATGTAGGGCAGGTGCAGAGCCGCATACACGCATCCTATATGGAACCGTTGCGTGTGGAACAAATTGCGGAGGAGTTGAATCTTAACCGCCGTTACCTTTCGCGTGTTTTTAAGCAGAAAACGGGAAGATCGATCCAGGAATATCTGATTTTTGTTCGCATGGAAGAAGCCAAGCGGAGATTGGAGGAGGGATACTCCGTAAAAGAAACCGCCGGGCTTTGCGGATATGATGATGTTGGAAATTTTTCCAAAATGTTCAAGCAGATTTACGGATCCAGTCCGTTTTATTGGAAAAAGTAACTTTTTCGGGGTCAGGATTGTCCGGAGAGGTCCTCGAACATCCGAATTTGTTCCTCCTGTGAGGTCGGTGCCGCATGGAAGGGAATCCCGAGGTGCTCATAGGCCATACGTGTGACACATCTGCCGCGCGGTGTACGGTTTAAAAAACCGATCTGCATGAGGTAAGGCTCGTACATGTCCTCCAGCGTAATTGCCTCTTCACCTACCGTGGCGGCGAGCGTTTCCAGCCCCACAGGACCGCCGTCATAGAACTTGATGATGGTTTCCAGCATCCGTCTGTCCACGTTGTCCAGTCCAAGCTGGTCGATCTCCAAGCGGTTGAGCGCGTAATTGGCAATTTCGGAATTGATTGCGCCGTCTCCCTTGACCTGCGCAAAGTCGCGAACGCGCTTGAGCAGTCGGTTTGCAATACGTGGCGTTCCGCGGGAGCGCCCCGCAATTTCAATGGCACCGTCGTCGGTGATCTCCATTCCGAGGATCCCCGCGTTACGGCGAACGATGGTTGCAAGCTCTTCGGGCGTATAAAGCTCCAGCTTCAGAATCACACCAAAGCGATCGCGCAAGGGCGTGGTCATTTGTCCCGCTCTGGTGGTTGCGCCAATCAGGGTGAAGCGGGGAAGATCAATTCGGATGCTGCGCGCCGAAGGCCCCTTGCCGATGATGATATCCAGCGCGTAATCCTCCATTGCGGGGTAGAGAATCTCTTCCACTGAGCGCGACAGTCGGTGGATTTCGTCGATAAAGAGAACGTCGCCCTCATTGAGGTTGGTCAGAATAGCAGCGAGATCGCCCTGCTTTTCAATGGCAGGTCCCGACGTAATACGGATGTTGACTCCCATTTCGGCCGCAATAATGTTGGAAAGGGTGGTTTTTCCCAATCCGGGAGGGCCGTAGAGCAGAACGTGATCCAAAGGGTCATTTCGTTGCTTGGCGGCCTCAATGTAGATTTTTAAATTTTCCTTTACTTTTTCCTGACCAACGTAATCGTCCAACGTTTTGGGGCGCAGAGAGACGTCCACGTCGGAGTCCTCGGCGTTATATCCCGTATTCATGATCCGGTTTTCAAAATCGAATTCATTGGTGTCCATACATTATCCTTTCCGATCGGGCGATCATTTCATCATTTTTTTCAAAGTGACGCGAATGATCTCTTCCAATTCCATTCCGTCGGTGTTGAGATCCTTCAATGCATTCATGGCTTCGGCGCGGGAGTATCCCAAAACCAAAAGCGCGTCCACGGCTTCACTCAGCTTGCCGCGCTTTCCGGTGGCTGCAACGGAGGCATTCTCCGATCCGATTGCTGCCAACAGATCCTCTCCCGTATGCTCCTTCATCAGCTTGTCCTTCAGCTCCAGAATGATTCTGGCTGCTGTTTTCGGGCCGATCCCATTGGCTTTGGCAATGGTTTTGCGATCCTCGGAGCAAACGGCAAGTGCGAATTTTTCAGGTGTCAGAAGCGAGAGGATCGACATGGCGGCCTTGGGGCCAACCCCCGAAACCGAGATCAGAAGCTTGAAAGAAGCCAGCTCGGTCTCGCTTGCAAAGCCAAACAGTTCAATCCCATCCTCACGGACCGCCATATAGGTGTAAAGCAACACCTGTGGCGGTTCTTTTACCGATCGGTTGGGGGGCATGGCATCGTAGGTGGTTCCGCTGATGGTAAGCTTATAGCCTACGCCGCCCGCATCAAGAACGGCTACTCCGTTTTCCAGGTGTGCAAGCTTTCCGCTGATATAGTAAAACATGTCAATCGATCCTTTCTGTTAAGGGGTCTCCACATCGTTTTTTGCAGTTGGAACCGTGTCATCCTTCTTTGTCGGTTCTTCTTCTTCTTCTGAAGGAGATTCTGTTTCCTCCAAGGAGGCATCTTCTTCCACGGCAGTCCGGTCTATCTCCATGAGGTCGGGGCTCCACTCTTCGTCCTCCTCGTCCTCTGCTTTCAAAGCTTCGGGTTCGCCCGGTTCCGTTTCCGGAATTCCAACGATTGCACGAAGCACGCGGATCTTTTTCATGCGTTTTTCCAAAATGATAAGAGCAAGCAGAAGCACAAGGGAGCCAACGGAGAGCCAAAGACCGATATGGAAGGTGTTGGGGCGATATTTCATTTCTACCGTGTGTGTATCACCGGCTTCTCCGTCCACGTAGAAGGAAACCAGAGAGCCGAGTGCCTTTACGGTCTCTACCTCTTTTCCGTCTACGTAAACCTCCCATCCCTTGTCATAGGCGATCGTGGTCATCACAAGCTCGTGCGATTTGGAGGCCGTAAAGGTCCCACTAAAGGAATCCTCCGTGTAATCGGTAATCTGATACTGATCCTTCGCAAGTCTTGCCATCGCATCCTGAAATACGTCCCAGTCGATGTAGTAGAAGTAGTATTCTCCGATCATCGCGTCTACGTATTCGGTTGTCAGAAGCAATTCCAGCGAAAGGGGAGTATCGGCCTCTTGCAATCCAAGCGAAATGATTCTCGTGGTTTCATTTCCGTTAAAGGTTCCCATATCGTAAGGCGAATCGTCCTTGATGAGCGTCAGTTCCACCTCGCGCACGCGTTTGGTAGGCATATAGAAGAACAGCTCGCCGTCCTCCGGCATTTCGATGGAGTAAGTAAGGATCGCATCCTTATCGGGGTTGTCCTTGGTGTACCGGGTGTGCATGTTGGTCAAGGAGCGCAACAGATTTTTTGTGTTCGTCGATTCGATCTTGATCGGAACAAAGATCTCAACCGTATCCTCCTCTCCAAGCATTGCGGTAACCATTTCGTTGAGACGCTCGAAGGGAGAATTGTATTCGTCAATATATTCGGCGCTGTTCACGGTTTCGTCAATGCCAAGAATTTCGTTTAACTTGGATTTGAGCGAGGCAATCGCACCCGCAATGGCGCTTTTTTCTTCGTCCTTCTCCTCGTCCGGGTCCTCGGTTACAAATCCAAGCGGAAAGTCCAGCAAGGCATCATCTACGCCGTATGCAATGGAGAGCGCGTACGGATTGTAATATGCGGTATAGCCGTTTTTGGGGTCGGTTTTATATACCTCGTAGTAGGAGGCGTAGAGATCCTTATCGGAGATGATATACTTAAGGCCCAGCAGAGAGTCGCTCACGGGAGTACCGCCCAGATACTTCGACCAATGTGATTTTGATGCATAACCCATCTTGTTCAAAAACTGGATGGTCTCCTTATTGAGAGTGGAGGTCGAGCCCGAAAGGCCGCGGATCTCCAACGCCATGTTATCATTGGTTTTACGGAAGAAGGTCTTTTCCATACGGTAGAAGGAATCGTCGGAGGCCTGAACCTCTTCTACGATCGGGCGTGTTTTTTCCAGAAAGTTTGCATAGTAGCTATGCTTGGTAAACGCCACGTCCTCGTCTAATCCGTTCAAGTTCCAAAGTCCGTTACAGAAGAGCTCTACGGCAACTGCCGAGAGAAGCACCGCGCTGATCAGCATTTTATCGGTGGTTTTGCGCAACAGAGCCAGAATTGCAAGGTAGACAAAGAGCATAATGAGCGTAAACCAGATAGTGGTATAATCGTTCGGATTGACGTACTCGCCGCTGGTGTAGCCTTGAAGAACCACACAAAGCAAAGCGATCAGCCCTGCAGTGCCCATCATAGCACGCAAGGAAACTCCGCGAAAATCCGAAAACGCGCGACATGCCAATACACACAGGTAGAAGCAGAGCATAAAGCTATACCGATAGTTTAGCCAGTTTGGCTTTTGGAAGCCGTGCCAGATCAGATCGGTAACGCTGAGCGTAAAGCTGGCAACGAAAATGAAAATGAATATTCCCGAGACGATCTTTTGCCGCATCGGATAGCGATCCGAGAGAAAATAGGCCGGAATCAAAAGAAGGGTAAGCAATCCGCAGTATACGAAGGGAAGCCCCGCCGGACGTACGGTGTCAAAGGAGCCGGGAAGGAATTTGTAAAGGAGATCCAGAATATCGAATTTGATCTTCCAATCCCAGTTCGGATCGGAAAAGGTTGTTTTTCCGAAGTTCAGGGAGTAATATGCGCTGAGAAGGATCACAGAGGCGATGCCAACCGCGATCATTGAGAAAAAGGCGATACGGAAGAGCGATTTGAAGAAATGGCGCTTTTCGCGGTGCGGGTTATTCCGGAACTGCTCATTGTGAGCAAGGTAGTACAGGAAAAAGTAGATCACACAGTAGATGCATACCATATAGCCGATATAGAAGTTGCTGAACAGGGTGAGCGCCAGGAATACGGTGTACATCTTGAATTTTCCGTGCTTGATCAGCTGTTCGATCCCAAGGGTGATCAAGGGAAGCCACATGACGGCGTCGATCCACATGGTATTGTGCTGCTGGACGATAGCATAGCTGGTCAGCGCATAAAAGGCCGAAAACAGGACGATTGAAAAGCGGTTGATTTGCTTGGAGGTGCGGTGCATGTAATAGCCGAAGGTGCCGCCGCAGATCGCTGTTTTCAGTAAGAACAGCACCAACAGCGCTTCCTGCATCATATTTTCGGGAAACAGGCAAACGATATAGGAAAGCGGGCTTGCGATATAGTAGGCGTAAATTCCGAGAAATTCTCCGCCGAGTGCACGCGAGAAGGAGTAGAGCAGGCTGCTGTCTCCGTACACAAACTTGCGAAGCGCCTCAAAAAACCAAACGTACTGTCCGTTGAGGTCCAGGACCAGTACGGTTCCGTTTCCAAACGGATAGATCCCGCGCGCGAGATAGATCAGATACATCAGGATCGCGGGAATCAGCATGGCAAACAGCAGGTACCAATAGGTTTTCCAGATCGGCTTTCCGCTTTGCAGCAGATTGGAAATTCGTTGCTTGGGGGGGTGCTTCGGTGCAACCGACAGCTCTTTTGAAACGTTGTTCATGGTTGGGCATTTCCTTTCTTTTCGGGGGAGGGGGCGTTGGATGTCTCCAGGATTTGTCGAACGGCTTTTTCCAGCTTCACACGGTCAACCGTCATGTCTCTTCCGCATTGCTCGCATACAATGCGGACCGCGCTGCCTACGCGCAATACCAAAAAGATATTGCCGCCGCAGGGATGCGGTTTTTTCAGTTGGATTCGATCGTTGGGGTGCAAGGGAATGATCTGCATAAATCAAACCTCCGGGGGTCAGAATCGACAGGAATTTACAGAGAATTCAAAAAGATATGGTAAGATAGGTATATTATATCATAAAAAAGTGATTCTGTAAACCGAATTTCGGTATTTTTAAACGGATTTTTCCAAAAAATAAAATATCGTTTGACATATTCGACTTTTGGTGGTATAATGCAAGGTGGGATATTTTAGCGGAAAAGCGGATTTTGGCTTTTGCGGATAGAAAGAGAGACGGAAAATGATTGTTCTTGGAATAGACCCCGGACTGGCGATCGTGGGTTGGGGCGTTTTGGAATATAAAAATACGCGCTTTCGCACCCTTGCTTACGGATCGATCCAAACGCCTGCCGGTATGCGGACCGAGGAGCGATTGAAGGCGATTTTTGACGGAATGAACGAGCTGCTGGATACCTATCATCCCGATGCTATGGCGGTGGAGGAATTGTTCTTTAACACCAATATCACCACGGGAATCCGTGTGGCGGAGGCGCGCGGTGTGATCCTTCTCTCGGCGCAGCGGAAGCAGGTTCCGATCTATGAGTATACACCGCTCCAGGTCAAGCAAGCGGTGGTGGGATATGGACGGGCCGAGAAAAAACAGGTGATCAGCATGGTTACTATGCTTTTGGGATTGACAAAGCCGCCAAAGCCGGACGACACCGCCGATGCGTTGGCGATCGCCATTTGTCACGCACACAGTGGCGGCTCGCGGTTGGCAAGATATTACAACAAGTAAGGGAAAGGGTAAAATTGCAATGTGGTTTTCTGAAAACTGGAAGGATTACGAGCTTTTGGATACATCGGACGGAGAGCGCTTGGAGCGTTGGGGAAACTATATCCTGATCCGTCCCGACCCGCAGATCATCTGGAAAAACGTTGCCAAGCATCCTGCATGGAAGCGAGCGGACGGGATCTACCGCCGTTCCTCCTCGGGAGGCGGCGCATGGGTGAAGAATCAACTGCCCGAATCCTGGAAGATCGGGTATGGCAGTTTGGGCTTTTTCCTTCGTCCCATGGGCTTCAAGCACACCGGCCTGTTCCCGGAGCAGGCGGCAAACTGGGATTGGTTTTCCAAGCTGATCCGAAACGAAAATCGACCGATCAAGGTTTTGAATCTGTTTGCTTACACGGGCGGTGCAACGGTAGCGGCGGCTTCTGCGGGGGCTTCAGTGGTTCATGTGGACGCCTCCAAGGGAATCGTGGCGCAGGCCAAGGAAAACGCCGCGCTTTCGGGCCTTTCTGCAGCACCGATCCGCTACATCGTGGATGATTGCAAAAAATTTGTGGAACGCGAGATCCGCCGAGGAAACACTTATGAGGGGATCATTATGGATCCGCCCTCCTACGGAAGAGGCCCAAACGGAGAGGTTTGGAAGCTGGAGGATAGCATCGACGAGCTGATTACGTTAGCATCCCGTCTTTTATCCGATCAACCGCTCTTCTTTTTGGTCAACTCCTATACCACCGGACTTTCTCCCCTCACAATGAGCTATTTGTTGGATCTGAAGGTGCGCAGTCGCTTTGGTGGGAAGATCGAAGCGGGCGAGCTGGGACTTCGTGTGACCCAAACCGGGGCTTTCTTGCCCTGCGGAGCAAGCTCGCGGTGGTATGCGCAGAAATAACGTAAAGAAAGGATCGATCATCTTGTCGAATAGTTATATTCACGCCGAGGGGCTTTGCTTTTCCTATCGGGACAACGACGGAAAGGAAGAGCATCCTGCTCTCAAGGGCGTTTCGGTGGATATTTACGAAGGGGAATATGTGGCGGTGTTGGGCCACAATGGATCCGGAAAATCTACCTTTGCAAAACTGTTGAATATGATCCTGGAGCCCACCGGCGGAACACTTGTGGTGGGGGGCATGGAGCTGACAGGCAAGGAGCTGACCGATGACGAGCTGCTGCAGCTGCGGCGCAACGTGGGAATGGTTTTTCAAAACCCGGATAACCAGCTGGTTGCCACGATCGTAGAGGAGGACGTTGCCTTTGGGCCGGAAAACCTGGGAGTTCCTCAGCCCGAGCTTCGAAAGCGTGTGGAGGATGCAATTGCTGCAGTTGGAATGACATCCTATGCCCATCACGAGCCACACCGTCTGTCGGGCGGTCAAAAACAGCGCATTGCAATTGCCGGAATCATTGCGATGATGCCAAAATGTATTATTTTCGATGAATCCACGGCCATGCTGGATCCAAACGGAAGAAAAGAAGTGTTGGATACCATTCGGTTGCTCAATCGGGATTACGGAATTACGGTTATCAACATCACCCATTATATGAACGAGGCGGCCGAGGCTGACCGCATCATCGTGATGAATGACGGCCTGGTTTTGATGGAGGGGACTCCGGACGAGGTATTTGCAAAGCGAGAGGAGCTTGTTGCGGTGGGGCTGGAGGTTCCGCAATGTGCGGCCTTGATTCACGAGCTGAGACGGCGCGGCGTTTTGCTGGAAGGAACCGGAATTTCTACGCCGGAAGCCTGTGTGGAGCTTCTACAGCGCGCGCTGAAAGCACGCACGTAAGCATGGAAAAACGATTCGCTTGTTGGTTTGCGATCGTTGCGAAATGAGGGTATCAATGGACAAAATCTATCTTGAAAATGTCAGTTATATATACGGGGAGGGAACTCCGTTCGAGCAAACGGCGCTCGACGGCGTTTCCATCGGGATCCGCGCGGGATGCATTACGGGGATCATCGGGCATACGGGCTCGGGAAAATCTACAATGATGCAGCTTCTCAACGGCTTGGCAGCGCCAACCTCGGGAAAGGTTTTACTCGACGGTTACGATGTAAACACTACCTTTGAGGATGTGTTCGATGCATGGAAAAGCCTTCCCGAATATCAAAATTTATCGAAAAGTGCCGCAAAAAAGGCGATCCGAACCGAGATCAGACGTCGGCGCAAGGAACTATGCTTCCGTGTGGGCCTGGTGATGCAGTATCCCGAATACCAGCTCTTTGAAGAAACGGTATACCGCGACATTGCCTTTGGTCCGCAGAACATGGGGCTTTCTGAAGAGGAGATCCGTGCGCGCGTTTTGGAGGCGGCGGCCTTTACGGGAGTGGACACGGATTGGCTGGAAAAATCACCGTTCGATCTGTCGGGCGGACAGAAGCGCCGTGTTGCTCTGGCGGGCGTGATCGCCATGCGTCCCGAGGTGCTGGTGTTGGATGAGCCTGCCGCGGGATTGGATCCCCGTGGCAGAGACTATATTTTTGATGGGATCAAGCGATATCAGAGAGAGACGGGCTCTACCGTTCTGATCGTTAGCCACAGCATGGAGGATATGGCGCGCTACTCGGACGACGTGATCGTGATGGCCAATGCCAAGGTGTTGATGCACGGCCCCTGTGAGGAGGTTTTCTCCCGTATCAGAGAGCTTTCCGATATCGGCTTGGATATTCCGCAGATCACGCGCGTGATGACAATGCTCAAGGAGCAGGGCTTTCCGGTTTCCGAGGAAATCTACACCGTGGATGCCGCGGTAGAAGAGCTGTATCGCTTGCTTGTTAAAGGAAAAGGGGGGAATGCAACGTGAAGAGTGTAACATTTGGACAGTATTATCCCGCCGAGTCCCTCATCCACCGTTTGGATCCGCGTACCAAGGTCCTTTTGGCGCTTTTCTATATTGTTTGTACCTTTCTTTGCAAGAGCCTGGTTTCCTTTGCGGCATTGGTGGCATCGGTGTGTGTTCTGGTCCTTCTCAGCCGTATTCCTATGCGCTTGATATTGCGTTCCTTACGTCCCATCCTGTTCATTATTGCCTTCACCTCGTTGATCAACGTGTTTATGACCAAGGGTGAGCATTTGTTGACTCCGGAGAACTGGGCGGTTAAAATTTATGCCGAAGGATTATGGAATGCTCTGTTTATGATCCTTCGTATCATGGTGCTGATCGTGGGAACCGGAATTTTTCTTACCTACACAACCACTCCCATCGCGCTCACGGATGCGTTGGAGCAATTGCTTTCTCCGTTGAAAAAAATCAAGGTGCCGGTGCATGATTTTGCAATGATGATGACGATCGCGCTTCGTTTTATCCCGACCTTGACCGAAGAAACCGAAAAGATCATGAACGCGCAAAAGGCCCGTGGAGCGGATTTTACCAGCGGAAGCCTCCTGGCCCGTGCCAAAGCGTTGGTACCGATTTTGGTTCCTCTATTTGTTTCGGCGTTCAACCGCGCGTTTGATCTGGCATCCGCTATGGAATGCCGTTGCTATCACGGAGGAGAGGGAAGGACTCGCCTCAATGTTCTTCGGTACCGCGCGATCGACTGGGTAATGATGGGAGCTGTCATTGCCCTTGGAGTGACACTGATCCTCCTCAATTCCTGTTCCTTTGGCTTTGTTTTGGGGTGATCTTATGAAATTGTTGCTGAAAATCAGTTATTTGGGCACAAATTATTGTGGCTATCAGGTACAACCGAACGGGATCAGCATTCAGCAAAAGCTCAATGAGGCAACGCTTGCTGCATTTGGTGTTGCTTGTGATATCGTTGGCTGCAGCCGTACCGACAGTGGGGTTCATGCCAATGAGTTTTGCGCTACGGTGGCACAAAAGGGGACGGATTTTTTAGAAACCGCAATCCCGGTGGAACGGATTCCGTTGGCGCTTTCCAACTATTTGCCGCCCGACATCTGTGTATTTGATGCAAAATGGGTGGAAGGCTCCTTCCATGCGCGCTATGACGTGAAAGAAAAGGAATATCTTTATCGCATGTATAACCGTGCCGTTCGCGATCCGTTTGAGGAGGGGCGCTCTGCGCACGTTCCAAAGCTTCTGCGAGATGAGGATATTCAAGCGATGAATCTTGCCGCCGCAACGCTATGCGGTACACAGGATTTTGCCGCTTATATGGCGCATGGATCTTCGGTGAAGAGCACGGTTCGCACGGTTACGCGTGCCGAGGTTTATCGCGAGGGGGACTGTGTGATCTTTCGCGTTGCTGCCAACGGCTTTTTATACAATATGGTACGGATTCTGGCAGGAACGCTGCTCGCGGTTGGACAGGGCAAATTGAAGCCTGCAGATCTGCCAATCATCACGGCTTCCAAGGACCGTTCCAAAGCGGGAAATACGATGCCCGCCTGCGGACTGTATCTTCATCGCGTGATCTATTGAGAGTCAACCGTAATCTGAAAGAAAGGAGGGATCTCTTGAAAAAACCGCAACTTTTGTTTTGGCGCAAAAAAAAGAATGCGCATATGGAGGAAGCGCCGCAAAACGAGTATTATGAATCGGTATCGGCCAATCTCGGCATCTTTCAGGTGATCCTCTATTTCTCGCTTTTTGCGTTTGTGGTGCTGTCTTTCTTCTCAAATACACGCTTGATCACCTATCAAAACTTCTATTACTTTTTTAAGGATCTGAACGCCTCGGTAGAGTCCTCCGAGACCTATGGAAGTGATTCGGTGACCTATCCGTCTAATCCGCAGCAAAGCTTTTCGCTGTATCGTAAGGGACTTGCGGTGGCCGGAAACAAGTCGGTTTCCGTGTTTACCGCTACGGGAAAGCAGGCGCTCAGTAAGATCGTCAATTACCAAAATCCCACAGCCGTAGGAACCGGAAAATATTTGATGGTATACGAAATGGGAGGGACACACTATTCCTTGTATAACTCGTATACGCAGGTTCATACGGGAAAAACCGAGAAGCCGATCTTGGGAGCTACGGTTTCGGATTCGGGAATGTATGCCCTGATCACCTTATCGGACGAATATTCTACGGTTGTTTGGCTATATGACAGTCATTTTTCACTTCTGAGCCGATATAATAAAACGGGGTACGTAATGGACGTAGAGCTGGACGGGGAGGGAGAGCGCATTGCACTTTTGACCTCTGCTATGAAAAACGGTCTGTATCAAACCCGATTAGAACTGTATAAAACCGGAAAAAAAGAGTCGGAGGCAGAAATTCACGTTGGTGATACGGTTGGCCTTTCCTGTGCTTTTACGTCGTCCGGAGCCGTCAGCGTGCTTTCCGGCGATGCGATCCGCTTCTATTCAAGCGGAGGAGCGTTGCTTTCATCGTTTTCCTTTGACGGACTCCAAATGGCCGATGCAGAGTTAGATGAGGACGGGGCCACGGTGTGCCTTAAGCCACCCTCCGCTTCGTCATCCCCTTTGTTGGTGGTCTTTGATAAAAATGGGAAAACACTGTATCAAGAATACACACAAACAGATGTGGAGGCTCTTTCCCGAGAAGGAAATTCCGTGTATCTTTTGTCCTACGGAGTGCTGGAGCGGTTGAACCTTCGCACCAAGCAGATTTCGAAAAAAGCTTGCAACACCGATCAGCGAATCCTATTGGCCGTGAACGAGGACGAAGCTCTGCTTTGCTCCTCTCAAAAAGCCGAATACATTCGGTTTCGATGACCGTACATGATTGATATGAAGGGAGAAAACACATATGAAGGGAAATGTTATTGTTGATCTTTTATTTTTGATAATTGGACTTCTGATTGTATTTATCTGCGCAAAACGCGGGATTTTGAAGAGCGCGATCCATTTCTGTAAAACGATATTTGCTTTTTTGATCGCGTACTTCCTTGGCGGCAAGCTGGCGGCTCTTCTGGCAGATTTATGGATCGGTGCAGGGGTACGCAATGCTGTTTACAATACGGTAAACGGCGTGTATCAGAGCACGGCGGGGACAATGAACGCGCAGGACGTGATCGATTCGCTGCCCGGGTTTTTAATGACCGAGGAAATGCAAGCCAAATTGCACGCGGCAGAGGGGAGCGGAGAGGCCTTGGTGAATTCCATGACCGATTCGATCGCAACGCCGATCACCTCCTTGGTTTCCAATATTCTGGGATACGTTTTGGTGTTTTTGCTTGCGCTGGTGGGGCTTTGGATCCTTGCCGCAGTTTTGGATAAAATGGTGTCCCATATCCCGGTTTTGGGAAAATTGAACACTGTGCTGGGTGCGCTCCTGGGACTTCTGATCGCAACGGCGGTGCTTTTGGCGCTTGCCTCCCTGGTAAAGGTGTTCTTTGCCAACTCTCCCATTTACACCGAGTCTGTATTTGTAAAATTCCTGGGAGACGGTGCGCTTCTTAAGGGGTTAAAATTTTTGGATTTCGGAAATGCGTGGTTTTCGCAGCTGCTCGGTTGAAGCGGTTTCAAAGATGCGCGTGTTTGATAGTATTTTTGAAGGTTAAAGAAAGGTTCCGAACTGATTTCGGATAAAACAGAATTTCATGGTCATGTGTTCGCAATGCCAGAAACGAATGGCAGTTATTTTCGTTACGAAGGTGGAAAACGGAGAAAAAACCACCAAAGGACTTTGTCTCAAATGTGCAAAGGAAATGGGCGTTCCCGTGGATAACATCGTGGGGAACGTGATGAATCAGTTCGGGCTTTCTCCCGAGCAGCTGGAGGGCGCAGAGGAGGATCTGTCCGCTATGTTGGAGCAGGTATCCGAAAATAAACCCTCTGACATGGATGACGTGGAAGACGGCGGAGCACCCGCCATTGACCTTCCCAAGCTTTTCCGTGATGCCGGACTGTTTGCAAGCAAGGATGGCGAAAATCTTCCCGCAAACGCCGAAAAGGGAAAGGATTCCTCCCGAAAAGAAGAAAAAAAGAAGGCCAAGGAAGCAAAAAAACTGAAATTTTTGCCTACCTATAGCCGGAATTTGACACAGTACGCAAGAGAAGGACGGTTGGATCAGATCGTGGGCCGTGAGCGCGAGCTCTCCCGCGTGATCCAGATCCTTTGCCGCCGTCAAAAAAACAATCCCTGCCTCATCGGTGAACCCGGTGTGGGTAAAACGGCCATTGCCGAGGCGCTTGCGATTCGGATCGCGTCCGGTAACGTTCCGTACAAGCTGCAGGGCAAGGACATCTATTTGCTGGATATGACCGCCTTGGTTGCGGGAACACAGTTCCGCGGTCAGTTTGAGTCGCGGATCCTTGGGCTTCTTAACGAGGTACACGAAGTTGGAAACGCGATTCTGGTGATCGACGAAGTGCACAACATTGTCGGCACCGGTGAGGCCGAGGGAAGTGTGAATGCGGCGAATATTCTCAAGCCTGCGCTTTCTCGCGGCGAGGTACAGATCATCGGCGCCACCACACTGAACGAGTATCGCAAGTATATCGAAAAGGATACCGCATTGGAGCGCCGATTCCAACCGGTGACGGTCAACGAGCCCTCGATTGACGAAACGGTGGAGATGCTGATGGGGATCAAGCATTATTACGAGGAGTTTCACGCAGTGCAGATTCCCACGGAGCTGTTGCGCCGTGCGGTGGTGCTTTCGGAGCGGTATATCACCGACCGTTATCTGCCCGACAAGGCGATCGACCTGATCGATGAGGCGGCCTCCTATCTTTCTCTTTCGTCGGCTCCCATCAACGAGTCCTATGCGATTCGTGACCGTTTGCTGACGCTTAAGCAAAAACGCGAGGAGCTGGAGGGCGAGATCGCCGGCAACAATGCCGTGGAGCAGGCGCGGTATGAGGAAATTACCACCGTTCGCTCCGAAGAGCTGAAGCTTTCCGCACGCTTGGAGCAGATCGAGCCGGAGGCAAAGAGCGTAGAATTGACCGAAAACGATATTGCAAATGTGATTGAGCTTTGGACAGGTGTTCCGGCTACCAGCATTACCGAGAATGAGTTTGAGCAGATCGACAAGCTGGAGAACCGGTTGAAGGAGCGGATCATCGGGCAGGACGTGGCGGTAGAAGCCGTTGCCAGAGCGATCAAGCGCAATCGCGCGGGAATCTCTTACAAGCGCAAGCCGGTTTCCTTCATTTTTGCGGGACCGACGGGAGTGGGAAAAACCGAGCTGGTGAAAACGCTGGCCAACGATCTCTTTCATTCTCCCGAAACTTTGATTCGCTTGGATATGTCGGAATTCATGGAAAAACACTCGGTCTCGCGTATCATCGGAGCGCCTCCCGGATACGTCGGCTATGATGAGGCAGGGCAGTTGACCGAAAAGATCCGCCGCCGTCCCTATTCGATCGTGTTGTTTGATGAGATCGAAAAGGCGCATCCCGACGTGTTAAATATTCTGCTTCAGATCCTGGATGACGGACGGATCACCGACGCGCGCGGAAAAACCGTGAATTTTGAGAATGCCGTGATCGTGATGACCACGAATGCAGGCTCTGATCGCTCGGCGTCGCTGGCAGGCTTCTCCACGGCGGAGAACGGTACAGGCGAGGCTGCCAAAACCCAAAAAGCGCTTGAATCCTTCCTGCGCCCCGAGTTTATCAACCGCGTGGATGAGATCATCACCTTCCGCTCATTGGATGAGCAGGACTTCGTGCGGATTGCCGCGATCATGCTGGAGGAGCTGAAGCTGGCGCTTGCCGAAAAGAACATCAAGCTCAGCTATACCGATTCCGCGCTTTCCGTGATCGCTTCGAAATCCTTCTCACGGAAGTACGGCGCGCGTAACATGCGCCGCTTTATTCAAAAAGAGGTGGAGGACCGACTCGCCGCGATGATTATTTCCGATTATAAAAAATTCTATTCCTTTGCCAAGATCGACGCCGACGGAGAAGAGATCCGTATCACCTGCATGTAAAGTTCTTTTGAAAAAAAGAACGGACAGCCAAGGAAACCGTTTTTGTTGCATATACTGAAGTGAACAGCTCTTTTGGAAGGAGTACTTCGGTATGAGGCGTTGCAGCACCGCAGATCTGCGGCAATTGGAAATTATCAATTTATGCGACGGAACACGGCTTGGATATGCGACCGATTTTGAATTTGACTGTGAGGACGCCAGGATCCTTGCTCTGGTCATTCACGGAACCTGCGGCTTTTTTGGTTTTGGCAGGGAAGAGGACCTGGTAATTCCGTGGCATAAGATCGAATGTATCGGCGAAGATACCATTCTTGTAAAGCTTTCGCAACAGGAGCTTTCCTGCTATGCGTGTGACCGTAAAAAGCATCGAAAATTTCACTTTTCATAAAAAACAACGGAGCGATCGCAGATTTTGCAATCACTCCGTTGCTTTTTTCTATTGTGTTACACGGAAAATTCCGTACGCTTGATAATGTGATTCTGATATTCGGGATCCAACTCGCAGAAGTATCCGCTCCAGCCCCAAACGCGAACGATCAGGTTCGGATATTTTTCGGGGTGCGCTTGCGCGTCAAGCAATGTGTCGCGGTTGATCGAATTCAACTGCAATTGATGGCCGCCAAGCTCAATGAAGGCGCGAACCAGCTGCGCCACCTTCTTTTCTCCCTCCTCATTACGGAAGACCGAATCGTGTACCTCCAGAGTCAAAGGACCTCCGTTGATGATCTTTGTCATGTCAAATTTGGTAAAGGACTGGATCACGGAAAGGGGCCCCTCCAGCTTTGTTGTAATAGCAGGCGAGAAGCTGCTTCCGTAAGGTTCCCAAGCATTGCGTCCGTCCGCAGTTGCGGGGCATTTCTTTGCCAAACGTACGTATTCCATCGCGCTTCCGGTTCCGGCTCTCCAAAAGCCGCCGCGGTTGTTGGGCTTTTTGTTGAGATAGCCGGAAAATTCGGCCATCAGCTCGTTTGCGATATCGTCTACAAAATCGTCATTGTTACCCATTTTGGGGCAATTGAGCAATTCGTTTTGCAAAGCCGAATAGCCCTTGAAATCTGCATCCAAAGCCGCCAAAAGCTCATCCTTCTTCAAGGATTGCTTTTCATACACCAGGGATTTGATGGCCGCCAGAGCATCTGCTGCGGGAGCGATTCCGGCGCCGTGACAACCAAAGCAGTTGTATTTTGCTGCCCATTTCGTCATGTCCTTACCTTTTTCCAGACAACCGTCTACCAAGAGCGAAAGGAAGGGGATGGAAACGTGTCGGCTATTGTTGGCGCGATCGATGATCACGTCACATTCCTCACGCACGGCTTGTTTCACAAATTGCATCAGCTCGTCAAAGGTCTTGGCGTCAGCAAGGTGCGCATGAATCGCGCGGTTGATCACAAAGGGGAAGTCCATGGTTTGGATATTGGGAACGTCAAAGGAACAGTTGGGAATAATATACTCCCAGCATGCCGCTACGGTATAGTTCAAGGCGTCCTCATAATCATATCCGAGCGCAACCAAGCCGGGAACCGCGATGTCATCGTTGCAATACTGAGGGAAACCAAGACCTTGCTTGGTCATTTTGGTTGCATAATCAAACAGCCATTGCGGTGTTTTCTTGCCGCAGCGCAGATTGATCTTGGGGTCGATCAACTTGAGCTCCAGTGATGCCTCCATACAAAGCTTGGAAAGCTCGTTGAACATGCTGTTTCCGTCGCGGTCAAAGCCTCCAAGCACCATGCTCTGTCCGTTGTCGCCTTGTTGAATTCCGTGATAAATATCGGTGTCAAAGTTGAGTGAAATAAAGAACAGCTCCAGCGTTTCCAACAGCTCTTCTTCGGTTTTTCCGGATTGAATATCATGCTGGTAGTAGGGATACATGTATTGGTCAAAACGACCGATCGTCATGTGCTGGTTTCCGCATACGCGGAGAGAATAGGTCAAGATCGTAAAGAATACGCAAGCTTCGTAAAAAGTGACGGCAGGCTGTGCGGGAAGGCGGGTGAGCGCATCTGCAAGCGCCTTGCAGCCCTGCTTCTCGGCTTCTGCACGGTAGCGCTCGGCCAGATCCGTAATTGCATCCAGATGTGCCAGGATCGCATGATAAAATTTCGTTTGCTCCTCATCGGCACTTTGCAAATATCCGTGGATCTCGTCCCGGACCCGATCAAAGCCTTGTCCAATCACTCTTGCATAGTTGGGCGTAATGTTTCCCGCCAGTACTCTCCAGCTTTCTTTGCCGTTTTTCAACACAAAGGTTGGCATTTTCTTTTGATAACGGTGGAAGCCAAAAGGATCGTTTTCAAACAGGATGGGGATCTCTCTCTTTATCATCTCCTGGAAACGGATGACCGGAATCTCAAGTCCGTGCTTTTCGTAGTTTTCCACGAGAGGAGAAATGTCAAATCCGCCCTCTACACGCTTGGTACGGTATTCCTTATCTCTCAGGATCTTCAAATATTGCTTTACCGCTTCTGTCATAATACGTTTACCTCAATTCCATAATTTTCAAAAATTTCAGGATGTAATTGCGGAGGGATTGTTTCATCAAATTCGGGAGCATATTTGCGTCCCGTCATGGCGTACTTGCTTCCGGTTAGTTTGTGATAGGGAAGCAGCTCCACTTTTTTTACTTGGTTTTCTTTCATAAATGCGGCGGTGGCCGTCAGATTTTCTTCGGTATCGTTCACGGTTGGAATTACGGGGATCCTGGTGATGAACTCCTTGCCGGAGGCGGCAAGGATACGGTAATTTTCCAGGATCACGGCGTTACTTTGCCCGCAGTAATAAAGATGTTTATTCGGGTCCATCAGCTTCAGATCAAACAAAAAATAATCGCTGTTTTTCATAATTTCCGAAAAGATCCTTGGCGAAGAGAAGCCGCTTGTCTGAATGGCACGGTGCATAACACCGTCCAAAGCTTTCAAACAGGCGTTCAAAAAACGGGGTTGTCTCAAGGGCTCGCCCCCGGAAAAGGTAACACCTCCGCCGGAAGCATTCAGGATCGCGGCGTTTTTCTTTAATTTTACAACAAGTTCTTCTACCGAATATTCATCCCCGGCCTGACGGATCAGATTTCGCGGGCAAACCGCCGCGCTTTCTTTCACGATCTGCGGCTGTCCGGTGAGCTCTATCCCTTTTTTGATACAAGCATCGCAATGCAAGCAGCCGTTTGGTGAGCGAATCATTTCGGGAGCAAAGCTTTGCCCCTCGGGGCTGTGGCACCACATGCAATGCAAAGGACATCCCTTCAGAAATACGGTGGTTCGGATTCCGGGCCCGTCGTAAACAGAGAATTCTTCAATAGAAAATACAATGCCTTTTTCCATATTGCCCCCCTTTTTTTACTTCTGCAATTATATTATACGAAAAAACACTTGATTTGAAAAGAATTTTGTTGTATAATAGTAGCAGAAAATTATCTTTTTTGGAGGCGGATATGTTTCATACGATGCATCAACAGCATAATTCTCGCGGAAACAATAATTACAATGCCTTTACTTACAGCAACACGGTCTGGCCGCCGCATTTTCATAAAAATTTTGAACTGATCCATGTGATGAAGGGGAAGATCCTTTTAAATGTCAACGAAACCGAGGTAGAGGTGGAGACCGGAAGCTGGGCAATTGTGCTTTCCAATCAGATCCATTCCTTTTCGGTCGATGCCAATACGTTGGTTTGGGTCGCGGTATTCTCAGAGGATTTTGTTTCCGATTTTTCCTCCTATATACGGGATAAGCAGGGAAGTACGCCGCGGTTTTCTCCCGATGAAACGGTGATGGATTACGTAACCGAATATCTCATTATGGGAAAGCCTTCCCTGATGCTGAAAAAATCCTGTCTCTACGCGCTTTGCGATCAGTATCTGCGGCAGGTTCCGCTGGAAGCGAGAAAAACCAAGAATGACAACCTTATTTGTCAGATTTTGGATTATGTAGAAATGCATTACCGGGAAGATATTTCTTTGGAATCGGTTGCGCAACACTTTGGGTATGAATATCATTATCTTTCCAGAGTACTCAACAAAAGCTACAATATCCGCTTCAAGCAGATCGTGAACGAATACCGCGTGGATCATGCGATCCGGTTGCTCAAGGCGGGAGAGATGTCAGTCACGGAGATCTCGCTGCAATGCGGTTTTCAAAGTATTCGAACCTTTAATGACGTTTTTTTATCGATTACCGGGCAAAAGCCCTCTGAGTACAGCAAAAATATACTTTCAAAGCTTCGTGAAATGTAAAAAAAGTGTAAACAAACAAAAATACGCTTGCAAAGCATCTCTGTATATGGTATAATCTGTTGTAATTGCGTCCGAAGCTGATTTGAATGCGGATTTGGAGGGCAAAATATAATATCACACACACCGAACGAACGTTGCAGCGGTGCCGCGATTGCGGTTTTGGCAATGCGTTGCGGTGGTGGAAAAACCGAAGGAGGACATTGAAATGTCTGTTATTTCTATCAAGCAGCTGCTTGAAGCAGGTGTTCATTTCGGACACCACACCAGAAGATGGAACCCGAAGATGCAGGAATACATCTTCACGGAGAGAAACGGGATCTATATCATCGACCTGCAGAAAACCGTGAAGAAGTTTGACGAGGCTTACAACTTTGTTCGTGAGCTCTCCGAGAACAACGGAACGATCCTGTTCGTTGGTACCAAGAAGCAGGCCGCAGAGGCGATCAAGGAAGAGGCTACCCGTTGCGGTATGTACTACGTAAACGTTCGTTGGCCCGGCGGCATGATGACCAACTTCAAGACCATCAAGAAGTCCATCAACCGTCTCAACGACCTGTACAAGATGCAGGAGGACGGCACGTTTGATCTGCTTCCCAAGAAGGAAGTTGCTTCTATGCAGAAGGAGATCTTTGACCTGGAGAAGAGCTACGGCGGTATCAAGACCATGGAAAGACTGCCTGACGCAATCTTTATCGTAGACCCCAAGAAGGAAAGAAATGCCGTTCTTGAGGCAAAGAAGCTTGGCATTCCGGTAATTGCTATCGTGGATACCAACTGCGATCCTGACGATGCAGACTATATCATTCCCGGTAACGACGACGCGATTCGTGCAATTAAGCTGATCTCCTCGGCTCTGGCTGATGCTATGATCGAAGGCAAGCAGGGTGAGGCTGACGTTGCAGAGGAGGCTGCTACCGAAGAGGCAGCTGCCGACGCTGAGTAATTACTGATTTTGAAAGGAAAAGGATAACATGGCTACTATTACTGCAAAAGACGTTGCTGCGCTTCGCGCAAAGACCGGTATCGGTATGATGGAGTGCAAGAAGGCGCTGGTTGAGGCAAACGGCGATGTTGAGGCTGCAATTAAGATCCTTCGTGAAAAGGGCGAGCTCAAGGCAGAGTCCAAGATGGCTTCCAGAATTGCTGCTGACGGTGTGGTTGAAATTCTGAAGGAAAACGGCACCACCGCAATGATCGAAGTAAACTCCGAGACCGACTTTGTTGCAAAGAACGAGACCTTCCAGGCATTCGTTAAGGATCTGCTTAAGATCCTCATCGCACAGAAGCCCGCTGACGTAGACGCTTTGATGGCTTGCAAGTATGACGATGAGATGACCGTTGAAGAAAAGGTTAAGGAAATGATCTTCAAGATCGGTGAAAAGCTGACGGTTCGCCGCTTTGTTGTTGTAGACGGCGTTACCAGCACCTATATTCACGGCACCGGCTCGATCGGCGTTATTGCAAAGTTTGTAACTGACGTTGAGGACAAGCCCGAGTTTGCTGTGTTCGCAAAGAACGTAGCACTCCAGATCGGCGCATATCCCACGCCTTACCTCTGCCGTGAGCAGGTTCCCGCTTCGGTACTCGAGGAGGAGAAGGGCATTCTGCTTGCACAGATCGCAAACGATCCCGCAAATGCGAAGAAGCCCGATGCGATCAAGGAAAAGATGGTTATGGGTAGAATCTCGAAGTTCTACGATAACAACTGCCTGCTGGATATGACCTATGTCAAGGACGAGGACATGAAGGTGGGTCAGTACGTGAAAGCTACTGCGAAGGAGCTTGGCGGCAACATCGAGGTTGTGGATTTCTATCGCTTTGAGAAGGGCGAAGGCATCCAGAAGAGAGAGGAAAACTTTGCAGAAGAAATTGCAAAGATGACCGCAGGTAAATAAGTTTATTTTTGTACGGGTTTTGAAAGTATTTTTAAAACCCGTACACCAATATACAATTCTTTTTTAAGGAAGGATCAATATTATGGAAAACTGGTTGGGTTTGGAAGGCAAGGTCGTAATCGTAACCGGTGGCGCAAGCGGAATCGGTTATGCGATCGTGGAAGAATTTTTGAATGACGGCGCAAAGGTTGTTGTATGTGACATTGCTGCAGAAGCTCCTGCATTTGCAGGTGCAACCGATGCAAATATGCTGTACGTAAAGACCGACGTTACCTCGAAGGCTGACGTGGTTGCAATGTACGAGAAGGTGGTTGCAAAGTTTGGAACCGTTGACGTTCTGGTAAACAATGCCGGTATCAATATCCCCAGATTGCTGGTGGACGAGGCCGGACAGTATGAGCTGGATGAGGCCGTTATGGACAAGGTAATGAACGTAAACCTCAAGGGCTTGATCTTCTGCTCGCAGGAGGCCGTTCGCATCATGAAGGCAAAGAAGAGCGGTGTTGTGGTGAATATGTCCTCCGAGTGTGGCCTTGAGGGATCCGAGGGACAGAGCATTTATGCGGCTTCCAAGGCAGCAGTAAACGCGCTGACCCGCTCCTGGTCCAAGGAGCTTGGTAAGTTCGGTATCCGCGTGGTTGGTATCGCTCCCGGTATCATGGAAGCAACCGGACTTCGCACCATCTCCTACGAAACGGCACTGGCTTACACCAGAGGCATTACCGTGGAGCAGCTCAGAGCAGGATACAGCAAGACCGGAACCACTCCTCTCGGACGCTCCGGAAAGCTTTCCGAGGTTGCTACTACCACTGCATTCATGGCAAGTGACAAGGCAGGTTACATCACCGGTGTTACGCTCAACGTAGCAGGCGGTAAGACCAGAGGATAATCGCAAATATACGTAAAGCCGCATTATTGTTCTCGAATCGGGCGCAATATTGCGGCTTTTCTAATTATTTCGGAAGAAAGTTGAAAAGGAATCGATTTATTTACAAAAAAGGTGTTTACAAAAGGAAGTTTTTGTAGTAAAATATTGAGGAGAGAAACAGATTTTATTATCAGGAGATCTTTTTATGAAAACACCAAAGTACAAACGCGTTTTACTCAAGCTTTCCGGTGAGGCTCTTGCTCCTGCAAACGGTGACGCAATTCTGGATTTTGATTTTATGGCAACCGTTGCCAAGCAGATCAAGCGTTGCGTGGATGCAGGCGTACAGATGGCGGTGATCGTGGGCGCCGGAAATATTTGGCGTGGCAGACAGGGCACCGGAATGGACCGTTGCCGTGCCGATCACATGGGAATGCTGGCAACGGCAATCAACTCGCTGGCGCTTCAGGACGTTTTTTTGCGCGAGGGTATGGATGCGGTTGTCATGACGGCCGTGGAAATGAAAGCCTTTGCAGATCCCTACAATTCGCGGGATGCGATCCGGGCACTGGAAACCGGGAAGGTTGTGATCTTTGGGTGCGGACTTGGAACCCCCTTCTTTTCCACCGATACGGCAGCCGCACTCCGTGCAGCGGAGATCGGTGCGGACTGCATCCTGATGGCAAAGAACATCGATGCGATTTACAACGCGGATCCCAATCTGGATCCCACAGCCGTTCGTTATACGGATCTGACCTATCGGCAGATGCTGGACGAAAACCTGCGTGCCTTGGATATGAGCTCAGCCATCTTCTGCATGGATAACAACATCAATGGGTATGCATTTGGCTTGGCCGACCCCGAAAATATCTACCGCGTGGTAATGGGCGAAGCGGTTGGAACCGCCATTCATAACTGATCAAACATTTACATAGAAAGGAAAACCGTTTGTTTCAAAAACGGAGTAGAATTTATGAAGTACAACACGAAAACTGCTGAAGAAAAAATGCAAAAAAGCGTAAACGCTTATGAAAGCAATCTTTCCACTATCCGTGCAAGTCAGGCCAACACTGCCATCGTTTCCAAGGTGACGTTTGAATACTACGGCGCGCCCACAAGACTGGTGGATATGGCCTCGGTTGCGGTAACCGATCCTAAAACGCTGACGATTACCCCCTATGACCGCTCCACCTTGAAGGCCATGGTAAAGGCACTGTTGGCATCGGATATCGGAATTACCCCTGCAGATGACGGATCTGTGATCCGTTTGGTGTTCCCGCCTCTGACCGAGGAGCACCGTAAAAGCCTTGCAAAGCAGATCCAAAAGATGGGCGAAGAGGCGCGTGTTGCTATTCGTAACATTCGCAGAGATGCCAATGACGACATCAAAAAGCAGAAAAAAGAAGGCCTGATGACTGAGGACGAGCAGAAGGCGGGAGAAAAGTCGGTGCAGGATCTGACTGATCGGTTTGTAAAGATGATCGATGATATTACCTCGAAAAAGGAAAAGGAAATCCTTAAGCTTTGATCTGTCCGTAATTGCATTTTTAGATTTTGAAGAAGGCGGCGGAACGCCGCCTTCTTCTCAAAAGACGTAAAAAGAGAGGGAATGCGCATGTTTTGGAAGAAGAAGCATCCAAAGGTGGAAAAAATACAGGTAGACGATCGTCTGCAACATATTGCGTTCATCATGGACGGAAACGGTCGGTGGGCGCAAAAGCGCGGTATGCCGCGCGAATTTGGACATACCCACGGTGCGGCTACCTTTAAAAAGATCGGTCGCTATTGCGAGAGCATCGGTATGAAATACATGACGGTTTATGCCTTTTCTACTGAAAACTGGAAGCGTCCTCAAAAAGAGGTTGATGCGATCATGAAGCTGTTTGATGACTATATCGAAGAATGTTTTTTGGAGATGGAGGATGATAACGTACATTTCCGTTTCATTGGCAATCTCGATATTTTTCCCGATTCGCTTCGTCAAAAGATGGATAAGATTGACCGTGAAACCTCGCACAAGCCGTTTATTCTCAATATTGCGGTGAATTACGGCGGAAGAGAAGAGATCGCGCACGCCTGCAACGAGCTGATCAAGCAGGGAAAGACCAATGTGACGGAAGAGGATATCAGCCGAAACATCTACACGGCCTGCTGCCCGGATCCCGACCTGATCGTGCGAACCGGCGGGGATCTGCGCACCTCAAACTTTCTGTTGTGGCAGTCCGCTTATACGGAATATTATTTCACCGACGTTCTCTGGCCCGATTATTCCGCCGAGGACGTTGACCGTGCGGTTTCCGCATTTTATTCCAGAAAACGCCGTTATGGCGGAGTTTAATTCTCTTTACTACGTTCTTTCAGAAAGGATTTCGTTATGAAAACCAGGATTATTACGGCAATCGTTGCTCTTGGCATCTTTTTGCCGGTATTGATCTTTTCGAATACCGTGCTTTTCCCGATCTTTATTGCGCTTTGCTCGGTAATTGCTGTATATGAACTTATGAATTGTATCCAATTGCGCTCGGCATGGGTGCTTTCGGTTCCTCTCTATCTGATTGCCGCCGGATTGCCTTTTTTGATCCGCTATGTAACGGATCACAATCTTGTGCGGCGCGCCGCATTGGTGGCTTGCTTGGTTGTTTCGCTGTATTTCCTTGCGGTTTTGACCTTTTCGCACGGAAAATTCAAGCTTGCGGACGTTTCCATCTGTTTCCTTACCGTTTTTTACGTATTGGCCGGCTTTAACTCGATTTTGGTGTTGCGCGATTTTCAAACCGGAGGAGAATTTGTCTACCTTGCCGTTTTCCTGGGAGCCTGGGTAACCGATACCTTTGCTTATTTTTGCGGCATGCTGTTTGGGCGCGGCGGAAAGCATAAGCTGCTTCCCGACGTAAGTCCTAAAAAAACGGTGGAGGGAAGCATTGGAGGCACGGTGTTTGCCGTAATTGCCATGGTGGCCTACGGAGCAATTATCAATCACAATACCGAATTGAGCGCTTCCGCCTACTGGATTTTTGCGCTTGCCGGCTTGATTTCTGCCGTGGTGGCGCAGATCGGTGACCTTTCGATGTCCTTGATCAAGCGAACCTACGGGATCAAGGACTACGGAAAAATTTTCCCCGGGCACGGCGGTGTCTTGGATCGCTTTGATTCCATCATTGCGGTAGCCATTGCTTTGGCTACGTTTTGCTCCTTCTTGCATTTTTTCTGAGGTGAATTATGACGAATACAACAATTTATCCATCCCTGACGATTTTGGGCTCCACCGGCTCGGTGGGAGAGCAGGCAATCGACGTTGCACTCCAAAATCAGATTCGCGTCAATGCACTGTGCGCAAACCGAAATGCAGCGCGCGTAGAGCAGCAGGCGAGACAGTTGCGCGTTTCTGCGTGTGCAATGGCAGATGAAGAGGCGGCAAAGGAGCTCCGTGTACGGTTAGCAGATACCGCAGTGCGCGTGTATGCCGGAACCGAAGGAATTTGTGACATGATTTCCGAGCAGTACGATCCCGAGGAGGTTGTGGTCAATTCGGTCATCGGGGAGGCAGGGCTAAAGCCAACGCTCGCCACACTTTCTGCCGGTAAAAAGCTGGCGCTTGCCAACAAAGAGTCCTTGGTTTGTGCGGGTGAATTTGTGATGAAGCTCGCAAAAGAAAAAAACAGTGAGATCTTACCCGTGGACAGTGAGCACAGTGCAATCTTTCAATGCTTGCGTTCGGGGAATAAAAAGGCCATTAAGCGGATCCTGCTCACGGCATCGGGTGGCCCTTTCTACGGAATGAAGCGCGAGGAATTGCAGCAGATCACGCCTGCACGGGCTTTGGCACACCCCACGTGGAATATGGGGGCCAAGATTACCGTCGATAGTGCAACGTTGATGAACAAGGGCTTTGAGGTGATTGAGGCGGTACATCTGTTTGACGTGACTCCCGAGCAGATCGAGGTTTTGGTACATCGGGAAAGCATAATGCATTCGGCAATTGAATATATAGATAACAGTGTGATCGCGCAAATGTCGGTTCCTGATATGCGCCTATGCGTGCAGTATGCGCTTACCCATCCCGGTCGCACCGAAGCGGTCATTCCGCAATTGGATCTGACGAAGGTGGGCCGCATGACCTTTGCCAAGCCGGATACCGAGACCTTTGTTTTGTTGCAGCTGGCGCTGGATTCGATTGCCAAGGGCGGCGCGGTTCCGGCGGTGCTCAACGCGGCGAACGAGGTAGCGGTTGGCGCGTTTTTACAGGAAAAGCTGAGCTTTACGGGGATCTTTGACGTTGTTACAAAAACGGTTGAAGCTTTGGAGGATGCGAAAAACAGTTCTTCTATTGAGGATATTTTCGCTTTTGACAGCGCCGCAAGAAGGCTTGCAAATGAATTTTTGAATCTGTAATCTTGCGGATTCGCTTTTTAAAGGAGCTTAATTTTGAATTTTTTGTATATTTTGCTTGCGGTCTTTATTTTTGGTGTTTTGATTTTCATTCATGAATTGGGGCACTTTCTCGTCGCTCGTTTGTGTGGAGTAAAGGTGTTGGAATTTGCCATCGGAATGGGACCGAAGCTTTTTGGATGGACGTCTAAGCGATCGGGCACGAAATATGCGATCCGTTTGTTGCCGATTGGCGGCTTTGTCAGCATGCTTGGAGAAGGCGGAATGGAAATTGTGCAGGGGGAGCAGCCCACGTCCAATGAATCGGAGGAGAAAACGGAAACACCGATCTTTCTGCAATCCGAGGGAGAGGACACAAAGGAACCCTCCGGGGATACGGATACGCTGTATTTGAGTGAAGAGGAGGCCAAGCACGCCTATTGCAATCAAAGCGTGTGGAAGCGTATCCTGATTTCTCTTGCGGGGCCCGCAATGAACGTTTTGCTCGGCTTTGTACTGATGCTGGTGATCATTGCCGTTTCCGGAAAGGGGACTTTGGGAAATACCACGGTGGCGGAATTTCACGTGGTGTACAGCGCAGAGGAATCCTATGGTGGACTGCAAAACGGAGACTATGTATTGATGCTTGACGAAAACCCGGTGGTCTCCTTTGCGCAGATGAAGGAGCTGGTTGCCCAAAAGAATGGGGATTCGTTTAAAATTCTTGTGGAACGCTGGAACGAAGACAAAACCGATACGGTTATCGTGGAGCTTTCGGACGTAGTTTTGAGTGACACTCAAATGGCATCCGCTTTTACCTCCTCACTCAGTGAACAGGCAGGCCTGTTGATCGGAGACGTTGTTTTAAAGGTGAACCGCGTGCGGGTCCATACCGCAAATGAGCTGGTTTATGAGATTTCCAATCAGGGATACCGGCCGGTGCAGCTGACTGTTTTGCGAAACGGCGAGCAGGAAGTCCTTAAAAACGTGATCTTTCCTTCTTACGAAGAGAGCGGCGCGGTATTTGGCAATATGGATTTTCGCGTGTATCCCGAAGAAAACTTCCATTTGGGAACGATTCTCAAGCACACCTGGTTCCGCTCGGTATCTACCGTAAAAATGGTGTTTGATTCGCTTGGAGGGCTTTTCTCGGGACGTTATGGAATGGAAGCTGTTTCAGGCCCTGTAGGAATTACGAAAACGATCTCCGAGGTTGCCAAGGTAGGCTGGGAAAACGTGCTTTACCTGGTTACGGTGATCTCCATCAATCTTGGCGTGATGAATCTGCTTCCGTTTCCCGCGCTTGACGGCGGTCATTTGTTGATCTATTTTATCGAGGTGATTCGTCGCAAGCCCATGAAAAAAGAACTGGAGGCTACGATCAATTTTATCGGTTTGATCATTTTGCTCGCATTGGCATTTATTATTTTGGTGAAGGATATTATAGCACTATGAAGTATAACGAGATCAGAAGAAAAAGCAAAGAAGTGCAGATCGGCAATTGCAAGATTGGCGGGGAGAACCCGATTGCAATCCAATCCATGACGAACACCGATACCTTAAACGCCGAGGCTACCGTTGCGCAGATCCGCGCGATGGAGGAAAAGGGATGTGACATTGTTCGCGTATCGGTTCCCACACTTGACGCAGCGGAAACGATTTTGAAGATCAAGGATGCCGGCATCCAAATTCCGATCGTTGCGGACATTCATTTTGACTATAAGATCGCCTTACGCTGCGCGGAGCTTGGATTTGATAAGATCCGTATCAATCCCGGAAATATCGGAGACGATGCGCGGGTGAAGGCAGTATGCGATGCCTGTAAGAGCCGCAATATCCCGATTCGCGTGGGCGTGAATAGCGGATCCCTTGAAAAGCATATTTTAGCGAAGCACGGCGCTCCTACACCGGCGGCCCTTTGTGAAAGCGCGCTTTATCATGCGTCCTTGCTTGAAAAATTTGATTTTTACGATACCGTGTTATCGATCAAGGCCTCCACGGTGCCGGATATGATCGCGGCAAACCGATTGTTGGCAGAGTCTTGCCCTTATGCGATCCATCTTGGAGTCACTGAGGCAGGTGGAGGGGACCGCGGCATGATCAAGAGCGCGATCGGCATTGGCTCGATGCTTTGCGACGGCATTGGGGATACTCTGCGCGTGTCTCTTACCGACGATCCCGTTTTGGAGGTTGCCGCTGCTAAGAAGATCCTGCGCGCAGTAGGCATCGAAGGGCAGAGCGGAATGGACATTGTCAGCTGTCCCACGTGTTCCCGCACGAAAATTGATCTGATCCCCTTGGTAAAGCGCTTTGAGGAGGCGGTCAAGGAAGCAGGACTTGAAGACGTTCCTGTGAAGGTTGCGCTTATGGGATGCGTGGTCAACGGTCCCGGGGAAGCGCGCGAGGCCGATGTGGGAATCGCGGGTGGAATCGGAGAAGCGGTTCTGTTCCGTCACGGTGAGATCGTGGAGAAAATTCCCGAGGACGCCGTGATCGATCGCTTGATTTCGGAAATTCGTCTTCTGAAAGACGGGAAGCGGTTATGAGCAAAAACCTATTGGAAATATTTAACCGATATTCTCCTTCTGCCGAATATGCGGAGATCTTAGCTTCCGCCGACCCTGAGACCATCAAATTGCGTGCGGACAAGCCACAGCGGATGATCGAAGCCTCGGCGGCTTTTCCGCGCGTCATTCCCAAAAGGATCCTATACCGCATAGAAGAAGAGATTCGACGTGCGTATGAGCTCAACCGCGTATGGTTGCGCCCACAGTATCCCTCTGCATTGTTCGATGAGGAACGGATTCCCGATCTGTTGACGGAAACCAATCGCCGCGGAATTGTTGCAAACGGCTTTTTTAATCATTGCGAATATCGGTTGCGCGGGGATATGCTTACGGTGGAGATCCCGTTTTCCAATGGCGGCGTGGATTTGATCTATGACGCCAAGACCCCTCAGTTGATGGAAGAGATCGTGATGGATGAGTTTGGAGTGAAAATCCGTGTGGAGATCCATCGGATGGAGAATTACGATCCCTCGCAGCTTCGCAGCTCAGTGGATCAGCAATTAAGTGATCTTGGAAAAATGGCAGCGGCTGCTGAGGTGGAGTATCACCGCACGCAGCAAGCGCAGGTACATATGCAGCCCACGGTTGCAGAAGAAGAGGAGATGCTTCCGCGCGCGGCATCGATCTATCAGGAGGTTGCAGTTCCCGAGATCAAAGACGGTGTTTGCCGCATTGGAACCCTGGAATTTGATATTTCCTCGCCGGAATACGTCTATGGCGACGCCTTTTCGATTGAACCCATTGCCATCGCATCGCTGGAAAAGCCGCAACGAAATATTGTGATTCTTGGTGAGATTTCCAATTTCACCAGAGAAGAAAGCCGTTCCGGCGATAAATTTGATATCAGCTTTGATATTTTTGACGGAAATGCTTCGATCGAGCATCGCACGTTTGGAATGGAAGCCGAGGACGCAGATCAGATCTGCGGACTGATCAAGGATGGCAGCGTGGTTGCCATGCGCGGGTATGTAAAGCACATGACGCGCAAAGGTCGGACCGATGTGGATTATACGTTCTTCTATACGGACATTGCCAAAATATCCAAGCGAGTACGCAAGGATAATGCTCCCAAGAAGCGTGTGGAGTTGCACCTGCATACCAATATGTCCACCATGGATGCCTTGATCCCGCCTGACGTAGCAGTAAAGACTGCGCTTAAATGGGGACACCCGGCAGTGGCAATTACTGACCACGGAAACGTACAAGCCTTTCCCGAGGCGATGATCGCATTGGAAAAGAATACCGATAAGGATAGCCCCTTTAAGGTTCTGTACGGAATGGAGGCCTACTTTGTCAACAACACCTCCGGTGCGGTTTCCGGAATCTGTGATCCCGATTTTACTGCAGAATGCGTGGTTTTTGACATTGAGACCACCGGCCTTTCGGTGCAAAACTGCAAGATCACCGAGATTGGCGCGGTAAAGATCAAAAACGGAGAGGTATTGGATCGCTTCAACACGTTTGTCAATCCGGAGGTGCCGATTCCCGAGGAGATCGTAAAGCTGACCGGCATCACCAATGAAATGGTAGCAGATGCGCCCAAGGTGGCGGATGCTTTGAAGAGCTTTTTCGAATTTATTGGAAATGAGGATGAAACCAAGACAAACAAGCCGCTTCTGATTGCGCATAACGCCAATTTTGATATTGGATTTATCCGCCATTTTGCAAAGCTTTCGGGGCTTCCGTTCCAAAATCCTTATCTGGATACGGTGGCGCTTTCCAAATACATCAATCCCGAGCTGAAGAATCACAAGCTGGATACGATTGCGGCGGCTTATAATTTGGGAGAATTCAACCATCACAGAGCCTGTGACGATGCCGAAATGCTTGCAATGATCTACTTCCACATGATTGAGATCATGCAGAAAATGGATATCCGCGATCTGCATCATCTGCATAAGGAAATGACCGAAAAAGCCGATCCGCTCAAGCTCAAACCGTACCATCAGATCCTTCTTGTAAAAAATCTGACAGGATTGAAGAACCTGTATAAGCTCATTTCCATGAGCTATCTGGATTATTACAAGCGTTTTCCTCGCATCCCCAAAACGGTGTTGGAAAAGCACCGCGAGGGATTGATCGTTGGTTCGGCCTGTGAGGCCGGCGAACTGATGTGCGCCATACTGGAAAACCGTCCCGAATCCGAAATCGAGGAGATCGTCAACTTCTACGATTACTTGGAGATCCAACCGATCTGCAACAACCGTTTCCTCATTGCCGAGGATAAAATTGCAGACGAGGAGGGCTTGCGGGATCTGAACCGCCGTGTGGTGGAGCTGGGGGAGAAATATCACAAGCCCGTATGCGCCACCTGTGACGCGCATTTTCTCAACCGTGAGGACGAGCTCTATCGCAAGATCCTTCTTGCGGGTATGAAATACAAGGATTACGATAAGGACGTTGGAATCTATTTCCGTACCACCGAGGAAATGTTGGAGGAATTCTCCTATCTGGGAGAAGAGAAGGCGTACGAGGTTGTGGTGATTAACACAAATCTTATCGCGGATCAAATTGAAAAGATCCGCCCGATCCCCGAAGGCTCCTTTACGCCGGAAATGAATGGAGCGGAGCAAGAACTGCAGGATAAGTGTTGGACGCGCGCGAAAAGCATGTACGGAGATCCGTTGCCCGAATTGGTATCGGCGCGTCTCGAGCGGGAATTGACTTCGATCATCAAAAACGGATTCGCCGTGCTATACTTGATTGCCCAGCGTCTGGTGGAGTACAGCGAGAAGCAGGGATATCTGGTTGGCTCGCGCGGATCGGTCGGTTCCTCCTTCGTTGCAACGATGGCGGGTATTTCTGAGGTGAATCCGCTTCCGCCGCATTACTACTGTCCCAACCCCGAGTGCAAGCACAATGAATTTTTCACCGACGGTTCGGTTGGCTCGGGCTTTGACCTGCCCGACAAGAACTGCCCGAAATGCGGAACAAAATACAAGGCGGACGGACATGATATCATGTTTGAGACCTTCCTTGGATTCTACGGAGATAAATCCCCCGATATCGACCTGAACTTCTCGGGCGATGTCCAGGGAAAAGTCCATAAATATACCGAGGAGCTCTTTGGAGAGGGACACGTGTTCCGTGCGGGAACGCTTGGCACGCTTGCCTCCAAAACGGCCTTTGGATACGTTGCCAAATACGTGGAACAAAAGGGGATCAGCCTTTGCCGTGCGGAAATGAACCGATTGGTTGCGAATTGCGTGGGTGTAAAAAAGACCACGGGCCAGCATCCGGGCGGAATCATTGTTGTACCGCAGAATAAGGACGTATATGATTTTACGCCTGTTCAGCATCCGGCGGATGATCCCAATTCGGATACCATCACCACGCACTTTGCGTTTTCTTATCTGCACGATACCATCCTCAAGCTTGATGAGCTGGGACACGATATGCCAACCAAATACAAATGGCTGGAGACCTTTACCAATACATCGGTATTGGACGTGGCAATGAACGACCGTTCGGTGTATGAGCTCTTTGAATCAACAGCTCCGCTTGGTATTACACCGGATGACATTGAGGGCTGTACCATCGGTACCTACGGACTCCCCGAGCTTGGAACGCCCTTTATCCAGCAGGTGCTCCTGGATGCAAAGCCCAAAAACTTTGCCGACCTGCTTCAGATTTCGGGTTTGACCCACGGTACAAACGTGTGGCTTGGAAATGCGCAGGATCTCATCAAAGAGGGCATTTGTGATATTTCCCGCGTGATCGGTACCCGTGACGGTATTATGCTGGATATGATCCGTTACGGCCTGGAAAACGCTACGGCGTTTAAGATCATGGAGGCCGTGCGCAAGGGCAAAGGATTAACGCCCGAATGGGAGGCTGATATGCGCGCGCATAACGTGCCGGAATGGTATATTCTGTCCTGTAAAAAGATCAAGTACCTCTTTCCAAAGGCGCATGCGGCGGCATATGTCATGTCTGCGATTCGCCTGGCTTGGTATAAGGTGCATCAACCGGTTGCCTTTTATTGCACCATGTTCACCGTGGCCCCCACGGGCTTTGACGCAACGGTTGTACGGGGCGGCAAGGGCGTTGTTGTGGCAACGATGCGGGATATTCAGCGGCGCGGCAAGGAGGCCTCTCCCAAGGAGCAGGCAAGTATTACGGTGCTGCAGCTGATCAACGAGGCCATGGCGCGAAAGATCCGATTCCTTCCCGTGGATCTTCAAAAATCGCATGCTTACGTTTTTCAACCCGAAAACGGAGGGATCCGTATGCCGTTTTCTTCCTTGCCCGGACTTGGCGAAAATGCCGCGAAAAATATCATTGCCGCGCGTGAGGAGGAGCCTTTCTTCTCGGTGGAGGATCTCCAGATCCGAGCCAAGCTCAGTAAATCGGTGATTGATATGCTTCGCGCCAACGGCGTTTTGGACAACGTGAACGAAACCGATCAGTTAACGATGATTTTCTGATAAATAACAAAAAAGAGAGGATACGATTTTTTCGTATCCTCATCTTTTTTTGTGCTTTTTACTTCAGATTTGCGATCACACGGTCAATCCACGCAAACACTTCTGCCTTTTCCTCGGGCTTTACCGAGCCAAGGAAGGGAAGTCCACCCTTGACGTACAAAACCTCGTCATATACGTTGGTTCCGGCTTCTGCAAGGGTTTCCTTGAGACTGTTAGCCAGTTTTTCATCGCCGTCGATCAAAAGCGCTACGTTTTGCGCGCGGGACTTGTTCAGCTCGCGGCAGAACAAACGCAGGGAATCGCTGGGAGCGCCTTTTCCGGAAATTGCCAAAACGACAATTCTTTCCTTGTCGCAGGAATATGCGGGGGGAATTACGTCCACAGAGTTAAAGGCCAGATCATACTGTGCCTTGATTGCATTTGCAATATTTTTGATCTTGGATTTGTTCGAGGCATACAGAATTCTCATTTTGATAGCCATTTTTTTCGTCCTCCTGTTATGTAAACAATATAACATCTTTATTATATCATACTTTTTAAAAAAATGGAATCCTTTTTTTGAAAAAAAGGAAAATAAATCTAATTTTTTTTATTCTGTTTTATGGGGGAATCGGAAACAAAGCCTTCAATCCTCGCGCGAGCACTTTTCCGCATCGATTGCAAGGACCAACATCAATGCCAAAAGGGTATCCTTTGGATCACTGACGTCAATGGTATAGGTATCGGTCCAATTCCACAATTCCTTGGATACGTCGGCAATTTTTTCTCCGGAAGCATTTAAAATTTCATAATCCCATTCAAGCCAATTGCCGTCTACCTGCCAGCCGTTGCAGTCAATTTGAAATTTGGGCTTGAAAAAGGTAAATTCTTTGGTAATGCTGCCAATGCAGGTTTCTCCCACATACATCTCAAATCGGGGAAGCCAGCTGAAAAATTTTTCTTTGATGTAACCAACCTCCCACTCCTGTGCATCGTAGATTCGCAAAAGATGCCCCCAGGCAAGCTCTCCCTTTACCGTAAAAACCGTATTCCCGGCTTCGTCATAGATATCATAGCTATCAAACCATGAGAAAAAACGTTGCTTGAATAAGAGCTTCATGGAATTATTTTCTCCCTTACAGTTGTTTTTTGGGGACTTGTTAGAGTCAAACATGAAGTCGCGGCGAGCCGCGGTGATGTTATGGCTTCGCCATAGTGATGTATTGCGCCGATAGTGCAATATGAATTATTTCTTTTCGTTTTTCCTTTCTCTTATCTGTTTGACAATGACAATACCGAATAAGATCACCGATATTAAGAGAAGTGGGCCTGTACAAACATAGAGTGCAAATGGAATCTCCATCAATAAATTCAACAGATTTATAATACTGCCAATCAATAAACAAATGGAGGCTATAAGTTGTAAAATATTTACTTTCTTCATTTTATGTTCTCCTTCAAGGTTTAACAGCTTGCAATCAACAGTTCCTTTTTTTGCTGCCTTAAACGTGATAAAAGGTGTCTAAACGAGGTAAAAACGAACAAAAGGTGTCCAATTCAACTTATAACAAACAGGGATCAAAATTATTCGCCCACAATATTATTGTCTATCAGCATTGCAACAAATTTATCACTTATGATCCAAGTTTCACCCATATATATAAAATACCAATTATCATTATATTGATATGGACCAGATAGCTCTATTTGTATGCGAGGATCATCTTTCAAAAACATTTTCAGGTATATATGCGTTTTGTGATCTATCGCTGTAGTTGCAACATCACTTTGTGTCATAGCCGATACAAGAGGAATCTCAATATTAGAGTTCTCTACAGCATATACTTGGGTATAAAGATCGTAATCCGATCTTACGTATACACCTTTAGTGTACAACGTAGATTCTCTATTTTCGCAAAAAATGAATAACGGATTATCCTCATCAAAAGCGTAGTAGTGCATATCGGGAAAGAAGGGAAACTGAGATTGCCAACCAAGCTCAATAACTTTATCGTCCTCGCCTGTTCTCACCCCAAAACGATCATCAGCACGATAATAAGCATTATCGTTATACAACAAATTATGATCTTCGTCATAATCGAGTTGGCTCATATCCCCGGTAAATCTTTCCGCTAACGAGCAAGAGGAAAAAGACAGCAAAATTGCGCAAGTAAAAATGATACATAACAGTTTTTTCATTTTGCGTTCTCCTTTGCAGTTTTACAAGAAGCGATGAGCATAACTCGCAACGAGGTACATTTAGAGGATAGCGCTTTGAAAGTTTGCTCATCTATATACTTGGTTCTATAAAGTAATTCGAGCCAATATCCCGTTTCACTTGCTTCTTTAAGGGCAATTTCAAATTTAGATATAAAATCCTTTGTACCCTGTGCGTATTGCGCTTCGTGAATATTCGCACCGATTGAGGTGCCGCTTCTGCCGATTTGGTTGGATATAATCGTTTCGTGATTAGCTTTTAGAAACTTAACGAGGTTTATAATGTCAACGGAGAAGTCCATTGAAAGTTCGACGAGTTTGTTTTCTTTCATATAGTCGCACCTCCTTTTCAGTTATTATATCACGAAATTGCTTGTTTGTCAAATGATGCATCGCCTGCGGCGATATGATGTTTTTCGCATCGCTCAAAATGATGTTGCTCCACTGCGTTCCGCAATGAGGCGATGTTTGCCCCCAAATGTGGCGAAGCCACGCATCATTCGCGAAGCGAACATCATTAGGCGAAGCCGTCATCATTTGCCGAAGGCAAACATCATTCAAAAAAGCCTAATTTGTCTACCAGACAAATTAGGCTTTTTTGTTGGTGGAGACAGCTGGGTTCGAACCAGCGACCTCATGCATGTCAAGCATGCACTCTAACCAACTGAGCTATGCCTCCGCAACGGCAAATATTATACCATACTTTAAAAGAAAAAGCAATAGGTTTTCTATATTTTTTTAAAATTATTTTTCTTTTCTTTCAGCTTGTTTTTTATGGTTTGTTTTTTAAAAATTATTTTTACGATCATTAAAAATCCTTTTTATTTGGTGTTGATTTTGAGATTTGAATGTGTTATAATAAAAGAGAATTTTGAAAAAGGCAGGAATGGCGGTATGTATCAAAAAAAAGTCGATGCTACAAGCGAGCTTCTTCGCTTTATTGAGAACAGTCCAACGGCGTTTCACGCGGTGGATTCCGCGGTGGAAAAGCTGGAAGCAAAGGGATTTGTGCGCCTGCAAGAAGCAGACGAATGGAGTCTGAAGGCGGGATGCGGATATTATGTGACAAGAAATCAATCATCGATTCTCGCGTTCCGTATTCCCAAAGAGGCTCCCAAGCACTTTTTGATTGCGGCAAGTCATACCGATTCGCCCATGTTTAAGCTTAAGAAAAACTACGAGCTTTCGGTTGCAAATACATATGTGCGCCTCAACACCGAGGTTTACGGAGGAACGATCCTGTCCTCCTGGTTCGACCGCCCTCTTTCTCTTGCGGGACGCGTGATCCTTGCAAAAGAAGGGAATTTCCTTGCAAAAACCGTAAAAATCGATCGCGATCTCTTGTTGATCCCCAACGTAGCGATTCATATGAACCGTACGGTCAATTCCGGATATGCCTATAACCCTGCCGTGGATCTGGTCCCCCTTTTCGCGGAGCAGAGGGAGGGAGGAAACACACTTGCCAAGCTACTTGCCGAGGAGCTTTCCTGCCGGGAAGAGGAGATTGCCGGAATGGACCTCTACGTAATTTCCAGAACTCCCGGAACGGTTTGGGGGGCAAACAGAGAGTTTTTCTCGGCTCCTCGCATTGACAATTTGATGTGTGCTTACGGTACGCTGGAGGGCTTTTGCAATGCTTCCTCTGCGGCTGCTGTAACCGTGTATTATGCGGCCGATAACGAGGAAACCGGAAGCGCTACCAAGCAGGGAGCCGGCTCGGTATTCCTTTCGGATACCTTGGATCGCATCTGCGAATCCCTGGGAACCGACAAACGCTGCATGTTGGCGTCTTCCATGATGGTTTCGGCCGACAACGGCCACGCAAAACATCCAAATCATCCTGAACTAAGCGATTCAACCAATTTCCCGCGTATGAACGGCGGAGTTGTCATCAAGTCCAACGCGGCGCAAAAATATACCACTGACGGGATCTCCTCCGCGCTGTTTGCCGAGATCTGCCGCCGTGCAAAGGTTCCCGTGCAGTATTACGCCAATCGTAGCGATATGCCGGGAGGCTCCACGCTTGGAAGCATTTCCAACACGCTGGTTCCGTTGATTACGGTGGATATCGGTATGGCGCAGCTTGCGATGCATTCTTCCTATGAAACCGCGGGTGTGATGGATGTGGCATATCTGATCGATGCAATGACGTCTTTTTACCAATCCGATATAACCGTGCATGGCGACGGATCCTATTCCTTAAACTGATGAGAACGAAAAGGGAGCTATGAAAAATGTATAAACAGGGCTTTGACAATCAAAAATACATTGAGATGCAATCTGAAAAGATTCGTGAGCGCATCGAGCAGTTTGGAGGCAAGCTTTATCTGGAGTTTGGTGGCAAGCTGTTTGACGACTATCATGCGGCGCGGGTGTTACCCGGATTTGCTCCGGACAGTAAGATTCGGATGTTGATCCAACTGAAGGAGCAGGCCGAGATCGTGATCGTGATCAATGCCAACGATATTGAAAAGAATAAAGTGCGTGGAGATCTCGGTATTACCTATGATTTGGATACGTTGCGCTTGATCGATGCATTCCGTAGCTTTGGCCTGTTTGTTGGCAGTGTGGTTCTCACCCGTTGGCAGGAGCAGCCCGCTGCGGAGAAATTCCAAAAGCGCTTGGAATCGCTCGGCCTTCGCGTTTACCGCCATTATTCAATCCCCGGATATCCCGCCGACATTGACCGTATCGTCAGCGAGGAGGGATATGGAAGAAACGATTATATCGAGACCACCCGTTCCTTGGTGGTTGTCACGGCCCCGGGACCCGGAAGTGGGAAAATGGCCACCTGCCTGAGCCAGCTTTACTATGATCACAAGCAAGGCATCCATTCGGGATATGCCAAGTTTGAAACCTTTCCGGTTTGGAATCTCCCGCTCAAGCATCCTGTGAATATTGCCTACGAGGCTGCAACGGCCGATCTTAACGACATGAACATGATCGATCCGTATCATCTGGAGGCATACGGAGAAACGGCAGTCAACTATAACCGCGACGTAGAGATCTTTCCGCTTTTGAATGAAATGCTTCAGCGCATCAACGGTTCTTCTCCTTATCGCTCTCCCACGGATATGGGTGTGAATATGGCAGGAAACTGCATTGTGGATGACGAAGCGGTTTGTCAAGCTGCCAAAATGGAGATCGTTCGCCGCTATTATACCGCGCTTTCCAATCAACGAAAGGGAAGCGGGGATGCCCGTGACGTGGAAAAACTCAAGCTGATTATGAAGTCTTCGGGAATTGACGAGACTTTCCGTCGCGTGGCTGAGGTAGCGCGTGAAAAGGCAACCTCCACCGGAAAACCTGCGGTTGCCATCGAATTGGCGGACGGAAGGATCATCACCGGAAAAACCTCGCGGCTCCTGGGCGCGGCATCTGCGGCCATTTTGAATGCTTTGAAAACGCTTGCCGATATCGATGACCGCATCGATTTGATCTCGCCGGAGATTTTGGAGCCGATCACCAATCTTAAGGTGAAAACTCTGGGAAGCAGAAATCCGCGCCTGCATCCCAATGAGCTTTTGATTGCGCTTTCGATCTGTGCCGTGTCGGATCCGATTGCCGCAAAGGCGCAGGAGCAATTGCCGAATTTGCGTAACTGTGAGCTTCATTCCTCGGTGATTTTAGCCGGAAACGATGAAAACACCATGAAAAAGCTGGGAATTCACCTCACCTGTGACCCTATTTACGAGAGCAAGCGGCTGTTTCACGGTTGCTGATGATAGCAACATCAAGATAGGAGAGAACAAAAATGGGAACTCTGTACGATTACATGAATTGGCGAGGAGAGCTTTCCTTTACGGAAGCGCCGTTCAATGAAGTAGACAGTTTGATCTTTTCTTTGCTATCTTATCTCGATCTCAAGGGAATTGTGCCGGATGCGCACGACGGTGCCACCGTTTCTTTGCGAGCGGCCGCCAACGCATTCTTTTCCAAAAATCCGGACCCGAGAAAAATATCAATGGGTGTGATCGTGCCGAAAAACATTATAAAGGTGTTTCGCATGGCAAAGGATACCCGTAGATTTCGAAACGTGGGGTTAAAGGCACACGTCAATTTGATCGATATCGAAAAAGAAATGCAGTTTTCAGCTACTACTTTTTTGGTGGATGACGAAACCACGCTGATCGTTTATCGCGGCACCGATGATACACTGGTGGGTTGGAAGGAAGATTTTAATATGAGCTTCCTTCCGGTGGTACCCGCGCAGGAAGAAGCGGTAAAGTATCTCACGCTTGCCGCCAAGCATTCCCCAAACAAGTTTTTGCGGGTAACCGGCCATAGCAAGGGGGGGAATCTTGCGGTATATGCGGCGGTAAAATGCGAACCATCGATTCAAAAACGGATTCAACAGGTATGGAGCAATGACGGCCCCGGATTTGGAGGCGGAATGCTCAACAGTCTGGAATATATTGAAATGCGCCCGGTGATCCGCACCTTGGTGCCGCAGTCCTCCATCGTAGGGATGCTATTGGAGCATGATGAAAATTACGCCGTGGTGAAAAGCCGTCAAACAGGCCTTTTTCAACACGATGGATTGACGTGGGAAGTGATGGGAAGCTCTTTTGTTCGCTTGAAAAGCATTTCGGGGGAGAGCAAGCGTTTTGACAAAACACTGAATACTTGGATTCGCAGCATGACCCCGGAGCAACGGGAGCAGTTTGTAGAAGCGTTGTATCAGATTCTATCGTCGGATAACGCGTTGACATTGACTGATCTGGTTGCCGTTACCAAGAACAAATGGCTCAAGAAGAGCTCGGCGTTGGATCCTCAGGTTCATAAAACCATTCAGAAAACCCTGTCGGCTCTGTTTGAACTGAATACGAAAACTATGTTGAGCGATTTCTTCCTTCGTAAAAAGGGGGAATAGAAAAGAAAAACGGATTCACAGAAGCTTCTGTGGAATCCGTTTTTTTATAGGATTAGGATTTCTTGTTTTTTCGAAAAATTTCAAATGCCATTACCGTTGCGGCAGAAGCGGCGGAAAGGGAACCGCGAAAGCTTCTTCCGTAGTCGATACGAATAATTTTGTCTGCCCGGCTCAAAAGATTGCGGGAAATGCCACGTTTTTCCCCTCCAATCACCAACAGGATCGGGAATGGGAGATCCTCATCAAATACCGATACGGAGTCGCGGATCCCCGCGCACAGTACACTATAGTTACGCTCCTTGAACAATGGGATCACCTCCTCGGCTCCTGCGGTAAAAATCGGCATCCGCTCGGAGGTCCCAGCTGACGCGCGTGCCACTACTCCGGCAGCGCTCATCCAGTTTCGCTCGGGTAAGACCACGCCGTTGACTCCGGCGGCGTATAGAGCGCGCAGAGTATATCCAAAATTGTACGGATCCTCTACACCCTCCAGATAAACGTAAAATCCATTTTCCGCAATTGCATCGGAGGTTAATTCGGGAAACGTCCGATTGGAACAAAAGGCGATCATACCACCGTGTGTATGCCCAACGCACACCTCATTGATCTGCTCGGAGGAAACAAATTCTATTTCAAAGCCAAGTTCCTTGGATTTCGCATTCAGAAATCCAATTTCGGCAGCCTTGGAGCTTCGCTTCGCGGTATCGATCCAAATACGCTCTATCATGCGGTCATTTCCGCAATCACTGTTCAAAAGCGCGGAGATTGAGGTCATTCCTTCGAAAATATTGGAGGGGAGTGTTTTTTCAGCTTCTTTTTTCATTTTGTGTAATTTCCGTTCTATTTTTGGTGTTTTTGTACATACAATGGTATCAGATCACTTCGAAGATAGAAGGGGGACCGAAGAGATGATGGTGTCGGATTGGGGTGGCAGGGAACGGTGTGTGATTTTGGGAGAATATCTCGTGGAAACACAGGCAACCGTACGCTCGGCCGCGCAGATATTTGGAATCAGCAAAAGCACGGTACATAAAGACGTCACGCAAACGCTGAAAAATGTAAACAAAGGCCTTTATGACGAGGTTCAAAAGCTGCTTTACAAAAACAAGCAGGAGCGTCATTTGCGCGGAGGAGAAGCCACGCGGCTAAAATACAGTGAAATGCAACGCGGGAACGGGTAATTTCTGTATTATTTCGGCCCATTTATTATAACACAAGAGAATTTTTTCGTCAAGACCCTCGTAAAAAAAGAGCAAGGAATCCGCCATTGGCTTTCAGGACTTCCCGCGCAGGAGATCGT
>JAFVOP010000111.1 GCA_017505745.1 Clostridia bacterium | reverse complement strand
TCTTTTCCAGCTTCTGACGGTACTTTTCGATCTCGACACCGCCGCGTCCGATAACCATACCGGGCTTTGCGCAGTTTACGAACACTCTGACTCTGTGGCCGTCGCGCTCGATCTCAATCTTGGAAATGCCTGCGTCGTACAGTTCCTTCTTCAAATACTTTCTGACGTTGTAGTCGGAAACAAGGGTATCTCCAAAGACTTCGTCCTTTGCGAACCATCTTGAATCCCAGTTTTTAATCACGCCCACTCTAAGACCTTGGTGATTTACTTTCTGACCCATTCTGTTGTTTCCTCCTCTCTCAGTCTCTTTCTTTCACAACCATGGTTACATGGCTGGTTCTTTTCAGGATGCGGTCTGCGCTTCCCTTTGCGCGGGGCATGATTCTTTTCAGAGTCGGGCCGGGGCAAACGAAGCACTCGGAAACGTAAAGTTTCGTTGCATCCATGTGGAAATTGTTTTCCGCATTTGCGATCGCGCTACCAAGCAACTTAATGAGGAGCTCGGATGCAGCGCGGGGTTTGTTTTTCAGAATTCCCATAGCGGTAGCAACGTCCTTGCCGCGAATCAGGTCAAGAACGATTTGAACCTTGCGAGGGGAAATTCTTGCATACTTCAGATATGCTTTTGCTTCCATAGTATTTAATTACCTCCCCTAAGATTACTTACCGTTATTGGATGTTTTGGAGCCTGCGTGACCCTTGAACGTACGGGTAGGTGCAAACTCACCGAGCTTGTGTCCAACCATGTCTTCGGTTACATATACCGGAACATGCTTTTTGCCGTCATGAACAGCGATGGTATGACCGACAAATTCCGGGAATATGGTAGAAGAACGGGACCAAGTCTTGAGAACCTTCTTCTCGTTCTTTGCGTTCATCGCGCAAATACGATCGAAGAGCTTCGCTTCAACATAAGGTGCTTTTTTAAGGCTTCTGCTCATTTTATATTCCCTCCTTACTTCGCATTTCTACGCTTAACGATGAACTTATCGGTGCGTGCTTTCTTGTTTCTGGTCTTATAACCCAGGGCAGGCTTACCCCAAGGGGTAACCGGGCCGGGATGACCGATGGGAGAACGTCCCTCACCACCACCGTGGGGGTGATCGCAGGGGTTCATAACCGAACCGCGAACGGTAGGACGGATGCCCTTGTGTCTGGTCTTACCTGCTTTACCAACCTTAACGGTGTCGTGCTCCACGTTACCAACCTGTCCGATGGTAGCCTTGCAATCCAGGCGGATCCAACGAACCTCACCCGAAGGAAGTCTTACCTGTGCCAGGCCGTTGGGTTCCTTGGAAACCAGCTGAGCCATAGCGCCTGCGGAACGAACGAGCTGAGCGCCCTTACCGGGGTAGAGCTCGATGTTGTTGATCACGGTACCAACGGGAATGTTGGCGATCGGCAGGGTGTTACCGGGCTTAATATCAGCTTCTGCGCCGGAGTATACCACGTCGCCGGTCTTCAGACCTTCGGGAGCGATGATATAGCTCTTGGTGCCTTCGGTGTCCTGAAGCAGTGCGATATATGCGGTTCTGTTGGGGTCGTACTCGATACCGAGAACCGTGTTCGCATTTGCATTCTGACGCTTGAAGTCGATAATTCTGTACTTTACTTTGTTTCCGCCGCCTCTGTGACGAACGGTGATGCGGCCGTAGCTGTTACGTCCTGCATGCTTTTTCTTAGTTACAATCAGGCTCTTTTCGGGAGAAAACTTGGTGATCTCCTCGAACGAAGGAACAGACATGTTTCTTCTGGCCGGTGTTGTAGGTTTATACTTAACTGTAGGCATTCTCGTTTCCTCCTACTCTTAGTTAAGGCCTTCGAAGAACTCGATCTCGCCGGACTGGGCAGTCAGAGTAACGATTGCCTTTTTCCATTCGGACGTGTAACCGTAGTGTACACCGAGTCTCTTGGGCTTCTTCTTCATGTTGATGGTGCGCACGCATGCGACCTTTACCTTGCTGGACTTGAATACTTCCTCTACTGCCTTTGCGATCTCCGGCTTCGTAGCGTCCTTGCGAACCTCGAAAACGTAGGTCTTAGCAGCCATCAGATCCATAGCAGCCTCGGTAATCACCGGTCTGATAATAATATCGTGAGCTGTTTTCATTATGCGTACACCTCCTCAAGCTTCTTCACTGCGTCAACCGTGAGGACCAGCTTCTCGGCGTTAAGAACGTCGTAAACGCTCAGCGTGTTGAACTGGGTGGTCTTAACGGTAGGAATGTTATCGCAGCTCTTGATCACGGCGGTATCTACGCGATCAAGCACAACCAGTGCGCTCTGCGCTTTTACAGCCTCTCTGGTAGCAGTTCCGTAAACGGGAGCGCCATCCTCGATTGCAATGGTCTTGTAGGTCTTGGTGTAGGTCTTCTCAAAGCCGAGAGCCTTCAGCATTCCTGCAATCGTCTTGGTGCTGGGCTTATTGCCCTCCATTGCGAGCTGGTCGATCAAAACCAGATCTCCGCTTGCAACCTTATCAGACAGTGCGCTGAAGAGGGCTACGCGGCGGGTCTTCTTATTCATAGCGAGACGGTAGTCTCTGGGCTTCGGGCCGAGAGCCACACCACCGTGCGTCCACTGGGGCGCGCGGGTGGAACCCTGACGTGCGCGGCCGGTACCCTTCTGTCTCCACGGCTTCTTACCGCCACCGGAAACCTCGGTGCGGGTCAACGTGGACTGGGTGCCCTGTCTCTGATTCATCAGATATGCTCTGACTGCGGCATGGAGGACAGCGCCGTTTACATCAGCACCGAACAGCTTTTCGCTCAGTGTGAGTTCGCCGACTTCTTTGCCGGACATATTTACGATTTTTACGACTGGCATTGTTGTTTCCTCCTTCCGAATTATGCTTTCACGGAATCACGAATGAACACGATTCCGTCTTTTGCGCCGGGGATCGCTCCCTTAACGGCGATCAGGTTCTTCTCCGCGTCGATCTTTACGATCTTGAGGTTCTGAACCGTTACTTGCTCATTACCGTACTGACCGGCCATCTTCTTGTTTTTGAAGATTCTTGCAGGGTCGATTACGCCCATAGATCCGGACTGACGGTGGATCGGGCCGATACCATGAGTTTTGCCCAGCATGTGCAAATTCCATCTCTTGATTGCGCCGGTGTATCCGCGGCCCTTCGTCATACCTGTTACGTCGACCTTGTCGCCTGCGGCGAAGGTTTCGACCGTGATGAAGTCGCCTATGTTTGCGGAGCAGTCATCAAGGCGGAATTCCTTGAGGTGCTTCTTCATGGGAACGTTTGCTGCATCAAAATGACCCTTTTCAGCTTTGGTCAGGTGCTTCTCCTTGACTTCTGCAAAGCCAAGCTGGAGAGCGTTGTAACCGTCTTTTTCAACGGTCTTCTTCTGTGCGACTACGCACGGGCCTGCTTCGATAACGGTTACGGGAATGACGTTTCCAACTTCGTCGAAGATCTGCGTCATACCGATTTTCTTACCGATGATAGCCTTTTTCATTTTGTTTTTCCTCCTGTAAATTATTGGTTGACGAACACGCTTCGCCAACATGACTTACAAAGTTACCGATCATTTCGATCCCTTGGGATCAACAACTCGGCTGTTGTCTTTGTGTTTGGGTTGTATTCGGGGTTGCTTGATTAGATTTTAACCTCGATCTCAACACCTGCGGGAAGTTCTACGCTCATCAGCGCGTCAACAACCTTTTGCGACGGCTTAATGATGTCGATCAGTCTCTTGTGAGTGCGATACTCGAACTGCTCACGGCTATCCTTGTACTTGTGCACTGCGCGGAGGATCGTGATGATCTCCTTCTCAGTGGGAAGCGGGATAGGACCGGAAACCTGCGCGCCGTTTCTGGTTGCAACCTCAACGATCTTCTTCGCTGCGGTGTCAATCAGAACGTGATCGTAGCTCTTCAGTCTGACTCTGATCTTTTCCTTTACTGCCATTGTTTTTGCCTCCTTATCAGATTTCGCTCGTCTGCGGCGCCCTTTATAATAAAAGGAAGTGTTTCGTCCGCAGGCCGCGTTTTGCAAGGCAGGCATCACCTACAACACCGATCCGTGCGTTTCTTGCGTGTCCCGAAAAAACACGGAATTTGTTCTGCACGGTTCTTCACGGAACCGTCCGGAACAAAATCCGGGGTTTTCGAACATCAAGCCACACGGCTCGCCGACGCTTTCGCGCCGGTGTTTCGGCAAACACCTTTCGCCCGGTTCAACGGACATACTCCACGAAAATTCCCCACAACAGCGTCCCATTGTGGCAACCTTTCGCTTCATCGCATATCAAGCCTATATATTATAACAGAAAAAGATTTTATTTTCAACATTTTTCATCTGCTGGATTTGTAGATTTTTAACTGTTTTTACTTCCGAAGAATTGGTTATATTGCACAAAACAATCTCTAAATTCTTTCCTTGAAAATCATTTTCACGCCGGTTTACCGATGAAACGATCCCCTACTCTCTCTTCTACAACACGTCTCCGTGTGTATTACTTTTGTGGAAATTAGACAGTCAAAAGGCGACGTTCAGGATACCGCCATCCATCCGATCGCATTGCCCGCTATTATATAAAATTCAAAATCTTTTTTCAGATCCTTGGTTTTTGTCATAATATATTCACAAATTTGTTATATAATAAGTTGTTCCCTTTGTTATGGATAGATAACAGGGTCAAAGATCCCCTATTATAATATTAAGGAAAGAAGTAAGCATGAAAAAAACTGCGCTGAATCGATGCGGCAAGATCGGGTTCGTTTTCTGTACAGTCCTCGCCGCCATATTTCAATTCCTGGCCGCATGCAACGCCTTGGATATAACCTCCAATTATTTTCACAACGATTCCCCGTTCCCTTTTTTGGCAACCGTCTTTGCTATTCTGGGAGTCATCTGCGGCAGCATTGCGGCATTGACAGCCAAAGACCACGGCCGTTCCCATTCGCCCTTTGACTCCAAACCGATTTTGAACGTTCTGGCATGCATCGCAGCCTCGGTCGCGTTCTTAGCAACCGCGCTCCTCTTCCTTTCGCAAAGCAACGCGCCTTTGACCAAGCTTTTGACCGTGTTCGCCGCGCTCGCGACGATGTATGAAATACTGTGTCTCTTTCCGCGCCTGCGCATAGAGCATTCAGGGCTTGTAACGCTCGTAGGCTTCTCCACCGTTTTGCTTTGTGTGGTCTGCAACGCGTACTACTATTTTGACGTCACCGTAGAAATGAACGCGCCATTCAAGGTGTCTCTCCAAATGGGACTGCTTGCCGCAATGGTGTATTTCACCGGAGAGCTCCGCTATCTCCTGAACAAGCCACTTCCGCGCATGTATCGGATGCTTGCCGCCTGGACGATGGCCCTTGGTGCACTCTCGGTTCCCGCACTCTTTCTCGCCTTCTTCACCCAAAAAAACGATCGGATCGACTATCTCGCAGGCGCCATTCTTATGTTGGGGATCTGCCTGAGCGTATGCCTGCGCGTGTTCTCCTTGCACATCCGATCCTCCTCTGAATCAAACACAGAAGACGTCTCTCTCACCGAAACTGACACAATCGGAAAGGACACCGTATGAACGCCAACACACGAATTCAATGGTTGCACAAAAAAATGACGATGAACAGTTATCCAAACGCCCAGCGCCTTGCCGAGCGATTTGGGATCTCCCACCGTCAGGCACAACGCGACTTTACCTATTTAAAGAAAGAGCTTGGCGCACCGGTGGAATATGACAACAGTCGCAAAGGCTTTTACTATACCGAGCCCTTTGTTCTTCCGCTTCTAATCAGCTCGGATAATGATGATTTCTATATCCCCGAAATTTTCAACGCCGAGGAACGCGAGCTTGCCGCCGATGAATCGATCATTCAGATGCAAATTCCCTATTCGGCAACCGTTGAGATCAAAAATAAGCTGACGGTTTTGGAGATCAGCCCGTATATCATCGCCAAAACCTCGCGGGACCGCTACGTCTGCGAATTTCACAGCATTGAAAAGTTCATTGGGCTCTTACTCTCCCTGAACTCGGACTTTCGCTTGATTGAGCCTTACTGGTTGCGGGAGCGCCTGGTACGCTCCGCCAGCCGCGTGTTGGAAAACAACAAGGATCTTGATGCGCCAACAGAATAAACATTTATGAGGAAAGCTTTTGAAAAAAAGTTTTCCTTTTTTTATCACCTCCTTGTTGTGAAAAAAGGAAAAAAATCCGTCAAATACGAAAAGAAAAAATATTAAAAAAATATTGAAAAAACTATTGACAAACCAAAAGAAATGTGGTATAATCTATGCCGTTATCCAAAGACAGCAGGTTCCGGTAAAAGTGCAAGCTTTCCTGCCGAGGAGAAAAATTGAATCCTTTTGTGATGCAATCTTTCTGATCGGCGAAGTGTGCGTGCCGGAAGAAAGATTTTTTTATTCGCTCAATCACATTGGGAGGTGAAACGAAATGCCGAGCAATTCTATTCTCGTTCAGAAGCAGCAAATCGTTGCTGATCTGGCAGAGCAAATCAAGAATTCCGCTGCAGGTGTCATCGTAAACTACCAGGGTATCACGGTAGACAACGACACCGCAATGCGTAAGGCGCTCCGCGAAGCAGGCGTAAAGTACGTGGTTATGAAGAATACCATGACCGGTAGAGCTTGCGATATGGTTGGCTACGGAGATCTCAAGCAGTATCTCACGGGCATGACCGCAATCGCGATCAGCGAAAACGATCCCGTTGCAGCAGCAAAGGTTCTGAAGAAATATGCCGATAAGGTTGAGTCCTTCAACATTTTGGCAGGTTACGTGGACGGCGCAGTGATCGACGCAAACACGGTAAACGAGTTGGCAGAGATCCCGAACAAGGAAACGCTCATCGCGAAGTTCCTGGGCTCCATCCAGTCTCCTCTGTACAAGTTCGCATACGCGATCAAGGCAGTGGTCGACAAAGAAAACGGCGGAGAGGAAGCTCCCGCAGAGGCGTAAGAAAAACGCTCCTGCAGCTCCTCTACCCCACAGTATTCGGGTACCGATCCCCGCTACCGATCGGAACATAAAAAATCAAAGATTATTTTGGAGGTAAATAAAAATGGCATCCGAAAAGATTACTAACATTTTGGAAGAGATCAAGTCTCTTACTATCCTTGAGCTCAACGATCTGGTAAAGGCAGTTGAGGAAGAGTTCGGCGTATCCGCAGCAGCTCCCGTAGGCGTAGTTGCAGCAGCAGGCGCAGCAGCTCCCGCAGCAGAAGAGAAGACCGAGTTCGACGTTGTTCTTGCAAGCTTTGGCGCCAACAAGCTGGGCGTTATCAAGGCTGTTCGTGAGATCACCGGTCTGGGTCTGAAGGACGCAAAGGATCTGGTTGAGGGCGCTCCTAAGACCGTGAAGGAAGGCGTTTCCAAGGACGAGGCTGAGAAGGTTAAGGCTGCTCTCACCGAGGCCGGCGCAACTGTTGAAATTAAATAATTTCAACCCTATTTTATCTGTCTGTGATAACAGAAGAACCGCTGTGCAGCTGCACAGCGGTTCTTTTTTGTTTGGAGCGCTTCCAAATTTTATTTCAAGATCTTGATCACGGCCTTGCGGACGGTTTGGGAGGTTGGAGCGGCAACGCCGGGCGCATGCAGCTCCCCCGCAAAAAAGACGGTGAAATAGCCCTTTGGCATAAACAGACGCACCGCCGCGGTCTCGGCAGGCATCACATAAAATCCACAGTCCTTTTCGGCATCGTACGTCTGTAAAACCGCAAGCCCCTCCTCAGAAGGTACATACAGATATTCCTCGCCGTCAAGCATCACCTGAATGTCGATATACTTCTCATGCGCCTCCATACGGGTCTCCTCCAAGGCTTTGGGAGAATAGGAGGAAATGCCCACCCAGATCTCGTTCTCAAAGCCCGGAAGAGCGTGCTTGCCGTCGGGGGCGTTTTCCGCAAGCAGCTTGCGCAAAAATGCCATGGCATCGGCAAAATGCGGATGTAAGGATTGATAGGCTTCAAAATGCTCCAAAGTATCAAAAATCATTGCTTGGTTCTCCTTTTTTGAACAGTTATAGGATCGTATCAAAAATCAGCGGAACGGGTGTTGGCTGCGTGTCCTCAATACGCGTGGCAGCATCCAAAGCCTCTTCAGCAGCATCCAAAAGTGCTTCTTTGGAGGTGTAGAGGATCGCAATGGGCATTCCCTTCTCTACGCGGTCTCCCGTTTTGGCAAGCAGACGGATCCCCGCGCTTTGGTCGATCACGTCCTCCTTTTTGCTGCGACCGGCTCCCAACAAAAGGGCCGCTCTGCCGTATTCCTCGGCATCCGTATGCGTGAGATATCCGCTCCGCGCGGCACATACCTCTCTCGAATACGCTGCTTTGGGGAACCGTTCGGGCTCGTAGACCCAACGGCGGTCTCCGCCCTGCGCCTCCACCATATCGGCCAGCTTTTGAAGCGCCTCGCCCGAGGCAAGCACGCGGCGCACGTCGGTCTCGCATGCGGCAAGGTCACCCTTTTCGGCCAGACAGAGCATGTGAGAAGCCAACGCCACACAAAGCTCGCGCAGATCTTCGGGGCCATTCCCCTTTAATGTTTCAATGGCCTCGATCACCTCCAGGGAGTTTCCGATCGTGTTGCCCAACGGACGGTCCATATCGGTGATCAGCGCGCACATTTTTTTGCCCGCCCGCTTTCCAATGTCCACCATTGCTTCGGCCAGCTTACGGCTCTCGTCCACGCTTTTCATAAACGCGCCGCTTCCGGTTTTGACATCCAACACGATGCAATCGTCGTCGGCGGCAAGCTTTTTACCCATGATGCTGGAGGCGATCAAGGGAATACTGTCCACCGTGGCGGTCACGTCGCGCAGCGCGTAAAGCAATTTGTCGGCAGGGGCAAGATCACTGCTCTGCCCCACGATCGCGATCCCCGTCTCGTTGACGGTCCGCTCAAATTCGGCCACGCTCAGATCGGTACGAAAGCCCGCAAAGGATTCCAGCTTATCCACGGTTCCACCCGTGTGTCCCAAGCCCCGACCGCTCATTTTCGCCACTTTGACCCCAAGAGCCGCCACCACAGGTGCGATCACAAGGCTGGTTTTGTCGCCTACTCCGCCCGTGGAATGCTTATCCACGCGCAAGCCGTCCACGCCGGACAGATGCAGGATCTCCCCCGAATCGCGGATCGCCAGCGTAATATTGGCGGTTTCCTCGGCATTCATCCCGCGAAACCAGATGGCCATGCAAAGCGCCGCCGCCTGATAATCCGGAATGTCTCCGTTCACATATCCCCGGATGAAAAAATCGATTTCGGCAGAGGTCAATGCCCCGCCGTCACGCTTTTTCTTGATGATATCATACATTCTCATGCCTGTTCCTCCAGATCCTTGGGCGAGAAGGAGAGCGGCAAAATTTCTTTTTGCGTATATACCCGAATTGCTTCCCGATTGCCCAGCACGATGCGAAAAGAGTCGTCGCAAAACTCGGCCATTACCTGTCGGCAAACGCCACAAGGGGCGCAAAAGGCGGCAGGGTCTTCGCCGGAGCCTCCGGTAACGGCAATGGCGGTAAATTCCCGCGCGCCCTCACTCACCGCTTTGAAAAATGCGGTGCGTTCGGCGCAGTTGGTGGGCGTGTATGCGGCGTTTTCGATGTTGCAGCCCGTATATACGCGTCCGTCCGCCGTCAGCAACGCCGCGCCCACCCGAAAGCCGGAATAGGGTGCATAGGCGTTTTTTCGCGCCTCTGTCGCAAGCTCCATAAGGTCACGGTCGGTCATATCCGTCCCTCCTTTTCACGCTCGGCAACAAGCTTTCGCCTGCAATTTCGTCGGTTTGTATCCCAAAATAATCCAATACGGTTTTGCCAATATCCGCAAACGTCTCACGGGTACCGAGATTGACTCCCGCACGAACCGAAGCGCCGTAGATCAATAGCGGCGTATATTCCCGTGAATGATCGGTGGAGGGAGTGCTCGGATCACAGCCGTGGTCGGCGGTAAGGATCAAAAGATCGTCCTCGCGCAATTTGGGCAACAGCTTTCCAAGATAGCCGTCAAATGCCGTCATCGCCGCCGCGTAGCCTGCCGCATCGTTGCGGTGTCCGTAGGCGGAATCGAAATCCACGAGATTGACAAAGCAAAGGCCCTCAAAATCACGATCCGCAATGCGCAGAGTCTGCTCCATACCGTCGTTGTTGCTTACGGTCAAATTGCTTTCCGAAAAGCCGCGTCCCGCGAAAATATCGTAGATCTTTCCCACCGAAATCGTTGCAAGATTCCGCTCGTTCAAGAGATCCGCCATGGTTTTCTTGGGCGGTTGCAGAGAAAAATCGTGACGGCGCGGGGTACGCACGAAAGGATGCTCCCCGGCAAACGGACGCGCGATCACACGTCCCACGCCGTGCTTGCCCACCAGCAATCGGCGGGCCATCTCACAATAGCGGTAAAGCTCCTCCACAGGGATTAGATCCTCGTGGGCAGCGATCTGAAACACGCTGTCGGCAGAGGTGTAAACGATCAGCTTGCCGGTTTTCAAATGCTCTTCCCCATAGTCCCGGATCACGGCAGTACCCGAATAGGGCTTGTTGCAAAGCACGCCACGCCCCGTAAGACGGGAAAATTCGTCGATCACCTCACTCGGAAAGCCGTTGGGATAGGTGGGAAGCGGCTCCTTGGAAATAATTCCCGCGATCTCCCAATGCCCAATGGTCGTGTCCTTTCCCATTGAGGCCTCGCGCATCCGCGCAAATGAGGCGAGCGGAGCACCGGTTCCGCCACCCACGCCGTCAATATCAAATAATCCAAGCCGTTTCAGATGCGGACAGTCAAATTGCGGCGCGGTACGGATCGCGCCCAACGTGTTGCTTCCCTTGTCTCCAAAGCGCGCGGCGTCGGGCATCTCCCCGATGCCCATACTGTCCAGCACGATCAAAAATACCCGTTTTCCCATAGCGTTACAGAAGTCCAAGCGCAATTTCCATCATGTCGGTGAAGGAATTCTGACGCTCCAAGGCCGTTGCATTCTCCTCGGGATGGAGGAAGCTATCGCTGACGGTACAAATGCAAAGCGCTTTTTTTCCTGCCCATGCGGCGTTACAATAGAGCGCGGCCGATTCCATCTCAACCCCCAGCACGCCCATCTTCGCCCAATCCATGTCGCTTCCCGCGGCATTGTAAAAGGTATCGGAGGAAAAAATGTTGCCCACCTTGTAATTAACTCCGCGCGCTTCGCACAGATCGGCGGCGCGGCGCACCAAACCAAAATCGGCGATCGGCGCAAAGGTTCCCGGCATTTGGAACTGCGACGCGTAATTGCCGTTGGTGCAGGCGCCCATGGCGATCACGATGTCGCGCACGTGCAGATCGGGGTGAAAGGAACCGCAGGAGCCTACGCGAATGATCGCGTCCACGTCGTAAAAGTTGTAAAGCTCGTAAGAATAGATGCCGATCGACGGCTGTCCCATACCCGAGGCCATCACCGTAACGGGCTTGCCCTTGTAAGTCCCCGTGTATCCGTGTACGCCGCGAATGTCGTTGACCAGCTTTGCGTTCTCGAGGTAGGTTTTGGCAATGAATTCCGAACGAAGCGGATCGCCCGGCATGAGTACGGTTTTTGCAATTTCATGCGCCTGTGCGGCAATATGAGGGGTTGGAGTTGCCATAATTTTTCTCCTTTTTCGTTTTTTTATTACAGTTTCCAAACACAGGGAAGAACTGATTCCAATTTTTGTTGGGATAGGAAGATCGAACTTCCCCATTTCGTTTTGTCCGTTTGTGCGAAAAGTTCTTGGAGGTGTCGGAACCTTCTTTCAAGAAGGAATAACTGATTCCAATTTTTGTTGGGATAGGAAGATCGAACTTCCCCATTTCATTTTGTCCGTTTGTGCGAAAAGTTCTTGGAGGTGTCGGAACCTTCTTTCAAGAAGGAAGAACTGATTCCAATTTTTGTTGGGATATAAAGATCGAACTTCCCCATTTCGTTTTGTCCATTTGTGCGAAAAGTTCTTGGAGGTGTCGGAACCTTCTTTCAAGAAGGTTCCGACAGAAAATCCTATCATAGTTCAAATCGTTTGAACTGCCTCCCAAACGGCTTGGTTGATGGCTTTCATATCACCAATATCGACCTTCACCACCTGTCGGTCATAGGTGACCAGTCCGTTGATCTCCTCCTCCACGTCCGATACCTGCGTATAAATGCAGGCGCAAAGGCCTTGGGAGATCAAGGGCAGCAGTTTTTCAAGATAGAGCGCGCGCAAGGCAGCCGTGAGCTCCTCACGGGTCTTGAATTTCTTGTATCCAAACTCCTTGCTTTCGTCAAAGACGTGTCCGTCAACCTTCATCGAATAACCGCCAAACTCACTGAGCACCACGGGGCGCGGATCCTTGGGAACACGAAGCTTGGTGTAATAGGTGTGCAGGCTTTTCAACTCGGTCTTCCCCACGCCTTGATCGTGCCAACCGCTCACCGAATCGATGATGCGCGTGGGATCCTTTTGGCGAACGTATTCGGTAAAATACGCCGAATCAAACTGTCCCCAGCCTTCGTTGAAGGGGACCCACACGCCGATACAGGTGCAGTTTTGCAGCTGATCGAGGGTTTCGTCCACCGAGGCTGCAAACGCACGTCTTGCCGCCTCATCCTCGCGGGCAAAATAGCGGTAATCGCTGTCGCGGTGATGGAAGCCGAGAAACGGAAAAGCCGCCACGTGCGTAAATTTGTAATCTCCGCCGCCGTTGACGAAGTCCTGCCACACCGCCAGCCCCAGGCGATCGCAATGGTAGTACCAGCGCATCGGCTCGATCTTGATATGCTTGCGCAGCGTGTTAAAGCCCATGTCCTTGAGCAGCTGCAATTCGTCGATCACTGCCTGATCCGAAGGATAGGTAAGCATGCCGTCCGACCAGTAGCCCTGGTCGAGCAAGCCGTTGAAGAAATAGGGGTTGCCGTTGAGCGTCAGGCGCGCGATCCCCTGTTTGTCCTTGGCGATTCCAAAGGAGCGTACCCCGAAATACGAACGCAAGCAATCACCCGACGCGTTGGTGACCGTCAGGTCATAGAGCTTGGGATGCTCGGGCGACCATAATTCAAACGCATAGGAAAGACAGATCGAATCGGTATAAGACGCGCGCAAAATTTCTTTTTCTCCGTCCAATACAACGATCTTCTGCTCCTCCCCAAAGCTATCGGATGCCACCGTTACGCAGCTTTTCTGCGCATCGGGAGTAATTTTCAGGTTGTGAATATAATGCTTTGGCATATGCTCCAGCCACACGGTTTGCCAGATGCCGCTTTGCGCGGTATACCAGATCCCGCCGCGCCTGTCGCTTTGCTTGCCGCGCGCGTCGCCGTTGCGGGTGGCCTCGTCGGTGCAAAGCACCTCGATCTCATTCTCACCTGCCGCCAACACGGCCTCCACGTCAAAGGAAAACGCCGTAAAGCCGCCGCTGTGCGAGCCTACGGACACGCCGTTAACAAACACCTCGCACGCGCTGTCCACCGCGCCAAAATGTAGCTTGGTAACCCCCGTCAGGTAGGTCTTCGGCACCGTCACGCGCTTGCGGTAACAGAGATGCTCCCCCGAACCAAGGACAAATCCCTCCTCCACGCCACTGTTGCGCGTTTCGGGAGAAAACGGAACGAGAATTCTTCCGTCATACAATACGCGCCCGTCCGCGGAGCGCTTTTGCAGCTGCCATTCGCCGTTAAGACAGAGCCAATCCTCTCGCATTGCCTGCGGCAGAGGATGCTCGGCGTGCGGAACAGCTCCAATTTCATACTTGGTTTTCAGTTGCATTCTTGATTCCTCTTTGCTGTGATTTCTTTTGCATGCGCACAAGGAGCGGGATCAGCGCGAAAAGCAAAAGAGAGACGATCGCGCCCATGAAAAAGATCTCCGGCGCGGGAATGTATTGAGTGGTCATAATATCGGCGCTTTCCATATCCGGAAGCGGGAGCGCCGCCCGCTGATTGATGGCGTTTCCGATCATCGGTCCGATCAGCATCGGGAGCAACACACCAAACACCATGCGTACTCCCTGCAATTTGCCCGCATCCCGTACCGGCGTATGATCGCGAACCAACGCCCCACAGAGCGCCGAGATCAGGATGTATCCCGTGATCATCACAAAGCCCGCTACGCCAAACAAAACCAAGGTGGCTATGTGGCTTTCCGGACGTGCAACATACATACCGAAAAGTCCGAGCGCAAAGATCGCGGCGGCAACGTACAAAAGCTTTGCTTTGTTCATGCGGTCGCTGACTCCGCCAAACCAAACGTTGAAAAGCGCGCCCAGTACAATGGCCACGCCAAACACCACGCTGTATTCAAGCACCGAAAAACCGAGGTAGGTCTTCATATAAATGATGAGATAGGGCATAAAGATCTGGCAGGCCACACCGTACACACCCATGATCAAAAGCGCGAGGTACAGTGCTGGATTCTCACGGATCACACGCGGCAAAAAGCCGTAGAAGATATCCTTCCAGCCGCCGTTTTTCACCAGCGTGTCGCTATCGCGGATACAGACGATTCCCAGAATGCCGCAGAGAGAAACTACAATGCCAAGCCCCAAAAAGAGGGTTTGATAGCCCACCAGCTCTACCAAAATGCCAAAGCCGCCCGCCACAATAAGCATAGCGATCAGCGGCAACACGGCCAACACGCCCTCCACCTTGCCGCGAAAGGCCGCACGGGTGTTGTCGGTTACCCAGGCATTGAAGGCGGCGTCATTGGCGGTGGAGCCGAAAAAGGTCATCACGCAGTCCCCCACCACCACGGCGGTAAGGGCGATCGGTACGGCGTCTGCCGCGTTGATTCCCAACACACGTCCGATATTTTCGGGAGACAGAAAGCCGAACAGCGCCACCGCAATGCCCCACAAAAGATATCCGTAGGAAATAAACGCCCGGCGGTTACCGGTTTTATCCGAAAGCGTGCCGGCCAGGAGCGTGGTTACCGTGGCGGCCACCCCCGAAAGCTGCACCATTCGCGTTACCGCGCCAAGATCGGGGGCAATGGTTTCAAACACGAACAGATTAAAATACATATTTTCGACCGACCATGCGATCTGTCCGGCAAGGCCGAACAAAAGCAGGATCAACCAGCTTCGTTTTCCAAAACGTGCTTCGTTCATTCCAAATCCCCCTCTCAAAACAGGTCAAGGATCAATTCTGAAAAATCTCGTAGGTCAAGGGAAGTTCTTCTCCGCTCTCTAAATCAAAGCCACAGGTAAACACCACCGTTTGCTGCCCCGCATTGAGGACCTTTGCCGTTGCATCGGGGAATTTCTCGTCAAGAAGAGCGGCAATATTGGACTGCGGATAGGTAACGATCATATACTGCGGGTCGAGCGAAAGCATCCCGGGAATGGCATTTTCACGAACAAAGCCGTGATGCGGAAATTTGATCACGTCCACCGTTCCGATCTCGTCGCCGTAGGCCTCAAGCATGTGATCCAAGCCCTCGTCAGAAAGCTTGGCAGAGCGCTTCATGGTATCTCCCGTGAACAGGAAGGAGCGCGAGCCGAGACGGATCAGGAACCAGTTGCTGGAATTGTTTACGGCCGAAAGCGGATTGGATTGACGGTTCTTCTCCCCTTTGGAATAATGCTCCGTGTAATACTGCATGTACTGCTCTTCCCCATAGTCGCGTGTGGGCGGGAAGATCGTTACCGTCATCTCGTGTGCATAGCCCGTGTCCGTGGAAAAGCTCGTTTTATGCTCCGCGCCAAACGCGATATCGTGGATCGTGTAGGAGGGATCCGAAAGCGCTTCGAGCGCCTTTGCAAAGCGCGGGCGGTTGGATTCGTCTCCGTCGAAATTGGGACAGGTATAGTCGGGATGCACGGTTGCATCGGGTGGCAACCACATATCCCCAAAGGAAAGATACGGGTTGGGCATCAACTGACGGATCCCCACACCCACGTGATCGGTATGGAAATGCGAGATCAGCCAATGCAACCGAAGCTTGCAATTCTCGTCCTCCAGATATTCGGGATGCTCGCGCAAAAGGTCGGCACGGAGAGCCAACAGATAGGCAAGGGTATCCTCGGTTTGAGGCTCCCCCGCATCGATCAGATACAGTTCCTTACCGTATTGGAGCAAAAAGCCGTCCGATTTCCCCTCAAACGTGGGATTGCCGATAAAATGGACCTTTAATTTGCCGTCATTGGAAGCAAACTCGTTTGCATAAAAGATGGCTTCACCGGATTTCATATGCGTTCTCCTTTGAATGACTCGAAAGTTTTTCTAAAGATATTATATCACAAAAGAACGCGCGGTTCAATATTTTTACTGAAAAAAGTACCTTCTCTTCCCAAAGAAAAATCTGAGGAAAAATGATATTTTCGTCACAATTCGGTTGACAACCCCCTAAAAATGTGATAAAATAAGTATAGAATATCAAAATTCTATGAAATACACTTCGGAGGTTGGTTATGGCACTGTTCGATAAGCTGAAAAAAAGCAAAAAAGACACGGAAAAGGAAAGCGAAGCTGTAAAAAGCGAAAAAAAGCAGCCCGCCTCGGGTGCGCCTTCCATTAAAAACGTAAAAATGTCCACTGCACAGGCGGCTCCCGCAAAAGCGCCTGCAAAAGCGCCTGCTAAGGCACCTGCAAAAGCACACGCAAAGGCAGCTCCCAAGGCAGCTCCCGCTGCAAAAGCGGCTCCCAAGGCAGCTCCCGCTGCAAAAGCAGCTCCCAAGGCGGCTCCCGCAGTAAAAGCGGCTCCAAAGGCATCCGCAGTTAAGGCCGCAGCGCCTAAGAACACGGTTGCACCCGCAGCAGCGGCTCCCCGTCCCTTCTTTATGCAAACCACCGAGGAAGATATTCGCGTGGCCTTTGACCAGGCCATTGCCGAAGCAGAAGCCGAGATTCTGAGAAGCACCTCCAAGGCAGTTGGCAAGTATGAGTTTGAATTGGAGGTGGACGGCTTCCATTTCTACCTGATCGCCAATAACGGACAAATGCTCTTTGACAGTCCCAGCTTTACCACTCTCATTGGAGCCATCAACGGTCTCAAAACCTTTAAAAAGACGGTTGCAACCGGCACCTTTGAGGTCAAGAAGGATAAGTATGATCGCTACCGCTTCATCCTTGAGCGCAAATACTACGGTGAAAACTATACCTCCAAGGAGCAATGCCTCAAATGCGTGGAATCGGTGAAGAAATTTGCCTCCAATGCAAAGATCCTTCGCTACAATCCCGATAAGGAAGCCATCGCTGCATACGAGGCCGCAAAGAACTGCAAGCGCACGCCCGAGGACATCGACTGGAAGGCCGTGGAAAGAGCCGAAGCGCAGGCTCCCAAGATGGGCAAATTTGAGATCTGCCGCGAGGATGATAAGCACTATTGCTTCTACCTGCTCGCAAACAACGGTCAGATCCTCTATTCCAGCCGCTACTATGCAAGCGAAAAGGCCTGCCGCGACGGCATCAACTCCTTCAAGCGCGCCGCATACGTTGGCAACTTCTTCGTGGATCGCGATAAGTTCGGCAACTACCGCTATGTACTTAAAAACATCGGCTCTGCCGCCGCCTTCATCGGTGAATCCTATGACAACAAGCCGCAGTGCGAAAAGATCATCGACTCGGTGAAAAACTTCATCGTCACCGCTACCGTCGAGCTGGAAACCGTTGAAGAAAAGTAATTTCGTTATAAAGTTTTGCGGGGGAAGGGGAAAACTTCTGAGCAAAGGTTTTATTAGCGTAATATTTTTTGTGGGGAAAACTTTTGGAAAAGTTTTCCCCACACCCCTTTCAAAACTTTCCGCACATCTTTCTTGCTAAATTGGTTCCTTTAACGCGCTTTATATATGCATTGGCTCCCGCGAGCACTTTGGGACCCACGACCCAAAGTGCTCCAAATAGTTAGTTTTGATATAGAAAATATCCTATTTTACGTTAACGGAGCTTTTGGGATAGAAATTTTCCCCTTCCCCCGCACCC
>JAFVOP010000110.1 GCA_017505745.1 Clostridia bacterium | reverse complement strand
GGTATCTCGATCCCCGTGATCTATCCCTCGTATTCCACAAACCCCGACGGCTCGGTTGCAGAGCGCTCAGCGTATCTCTCTACCGTACACGTTTGGGACTACGATTACAATGAGTTGACTCAAACCAGTCCGTCAGCGGCCGAATGCTCCTATCGGGGAGTGATCATTGAGATTCCCGGAGACATCAGCCCCGTATCGGTGACACTGGATGCCGATGCCCTGACATTGCCCTCCAATACGGCGAATTATCAGCTGCAGGCCTCGGTCTACCCGAACGTGGAGGATGCGAAGCTGCATTGGAGCTCGAACAATGAAGAGGTGATCACGGTGGACGAAGCCGGAAAGATCACCGCGAAGGGCCTGGGAGTGGCAACGGTAACCGCTACCATCGATGGCACCTCGCTTTCCGATGAAATCGTGATCGTGGTGGTGCAATATTACGAGCCCACCGGATTTACCGATGACGAATCGGAGCTGAAATTCACTAAATACCAACAAACCCATCAGCTTACTCATACCGTAACCCCCGACGAGGCAAGTCCTCTGATCGATTACGTATCCTCGGATACCTCGGTGGTCATGGTATCCTCTACGGGTATGCTTACTGCCGTTGGAAGCGGAAGCGCAACCGTAACGGCTTCGATCCGCGGAACCGAGCTGAAGCTGGAGTATGCGGTAACCGTCACCATTCCGCCCTCTGCGATCACGCCTGCTGCAGATTATGTGATCCTGGCAATGGATGATACCACCGAAACCAAGCTGAGCTATACCTACGGCCCTGACTATTCCACCGTTGGAGCTCCGCAGTTTATCACCTCCGATTCCAATGTGGTGACCGTGGACGGGGACGGAACCCTGCATCCGATGGCTCCCGGCGACGCTGTGGTGCTGATATATTTCCCCGACGTGGAGATGTCGGTTCGTGTCAGAGTACACGTGGCAGCAAAGCGCGAATCGGTGAAGATTGTGAGCGCCTCGCCGTTGGGGCCCAATACCTCCATGCCTCTGCTTTATGCGGAGGACGGAACGGCCTACCTGTTCTATAATGAAAATGTTGTGGGAGACGCCAAATTCCCGCAACGCTTGCCCTTGAAGGTGTGGAAGGCAACGATGCGCTGGGCATACGAATGGGCGGTGATTGATACCGATCACAGGCTTTACATTGGCAATCTGAATAACTATCACATGATTGAGGAAGACGTTGCGGACGTGGCGCTCAACACGAATTCTGAGGACTTCTTCTATCAAAAGCTTGACGGAACCGTCTGGTTTTACGATTACAGTGAGGAAACGTCCTATTTGAACGATTCTCTGGAAAACATCGTTTCGATGGTGGGAACCAATCGGCATTATCTCTTCCTGGACAAGGACGGTGCCATCTGGACTGCAAGTGTTCCCGGTTCCTCGGATAACATGAACTTCAACGTGCAGCTGATGTCGGTGGATGGCACGGTTGCAAAGCTGGATTCAAGGTTCTGCTATACCGAAGAGGGAAGCGTCTATCGCTTTACCTGGAGCGAGGACGGTGTTTATCTGACTCAGGCAGAAAACGTTTCGGCGCAAAAGCTGGAAGCTGTTCTTGGGGTTTCCTGGAGTGAGGTTGTTGACGTTGCATTCGATGAGGCGCCCAATCGCTACTGGTTGCTTTTGAAGGACGGACGCGTGGTGTTCTCCGGAGCGTACGGCACCACCTCCTTTGATAAGAATATTTCTACGCTGGTTGACTGTCCCGCCAACGGAGTCTGGAGCTATTCCTTTGTTCAACTGCCGCAAAAGGTAGTGGATCTTGGAAACGGCGCATTTGTTCTGGAGGACGGAACCGCATGGATGATCGGCTCCACTTGGGGCGCGATCCTCGGAAACGGAAAGTCCTATGACGGATACAACTGCAATCTTACCGCACCTGTGCTCCCATGGATCGGTGCGAAAAACGACGGTAAGAAGATCGAGGTGTTGCAGATCTCGTTTGATACTGCCGACGGAACGGTAACGCTTCCGTATACCTCTGAGCATCTGGACGTAAAGGTGCCTGTGAATGCAAGCATCCGTTTGAAGCTCTCCAAGACGGTTGCCAAGAATCAGCTTGCCAACACAAAGCTTTACTTCCGCGACGATCTTGGGAATAAGATCGCTGCAAGTGCCTCTCTCGATGCGCTCGGACAAACGCTGATCATTACGGCGGATGAGCCCTTCCGCGAAGGCTATGGATATACTCTTTCCATCGGCGGCATTCTTACCGACGATTTCGGAAACAACAACGTCACGGTTTCGCTTTCCTTCTCTGCAGAGGGTGTGGCGGTATATGAGATCCCCGTAACCGATCTGCAGGGTGGAGAAGAGCTTACCCTGGTATATGCGCAGGGACAGCAGCTTCAGGTGCAGATATTGCCTGAAAATGCCACCATGAAGAAGGTGTATTGGAACACGTCCGATGCGAGTGTGGTAACGGTGACCTCCAACGGATACGTGGTGGGCAGGAAAAACGGAACGGCAACCGTTACGGCCACCGCGGCGGATGGCGGCAAGCAGGTAACCTTTACGGTTACGGTTTCCACGCCTCCCGAGGACGCCTTCCTGGAGTCTGAGTTCTTCTATCTGGAAAAAGGACAGACGGGAAGAAGTCTTGCCCTTTCGGTTTATCCCGCTTATGCGGATCTCGGCACTTTGACCTACCGCACCATGGACGAGAGCGTGGTGACCGTGGATGAAAACGGCGTTTTGACGGCTGTGGAGATTGGAAAAACCACGGTTGGTGTAACCTCCTCCAAGACCGGAAAGACTTATTTTGCCACGGTGCAGGTGGTGGAGGATGCATCCTCCGCGCAGATCCAAAAGGTAATTGGTAATTCGGGCGACGTTTCATTTACCATGTTCATCGCAGAGGACGGAACGCTTTGGATCATCAACTGCGGCTCCTCGTATTCCGAAAGCAATAATACCTTTATCCCGCAAAAGCTCAGTGTGAAGGTTCGCGACGCGGTTATCGTACACACCTCTCTCTTCTACATCGCACAGGATGGCGCGTTATATAAAACGGCGGTCGGCTCTCCCGATGCGGGTACCAAGATTTGTGAAAACGTAGCTTCGATCGAGCGGTACGAATGCGTATATCCGTATTACGGCTTGTTCGTTGTGAAGAATGACGCCAGCGTGTGGTTCTACAACAACGTGACTGAAACCATGCACGCATGCTCCGCACTTTCCGACATTCGCGAGGTGCATTACGGGACGCATTCCGGACAGTACTATTTCCTGAAAAAGGACGGAACGGTGCTGTCGATTGCAAACACCGAGGAGTACGAAAGGTTCTATTCTCTGGTGAATCATTACGTTTCGGTCCCGTTCGCGGAAAAGATCGAGGCCTTCATTCTGCAGGCCGGTTTGTTCGTTGGAGAAAGTGGGAATCTGTATTCGGTATCGCACTCTGACAAAGAGGCGACCTCTTCGAAGAGCTCCCTGTCCGAATGGGCGGCGTACCGTTCCATTTGCGATCGCATTGTAAAGATCACCCATGCCAAGAAGAACGACATTTGGGCAAATACCTACCTCGCATTGCTGGATGACGGAACCGTGGCATACGTTGGATCTTACTCCGCAGCGCCGCAGCCTTTGAAGAATCTGCTCACGGAAACAGAAAACAATCAGGTGGCTCAAGTCATCGACATGTTCTCGTCGGTTGTGGATATTGCACCCGGTTATATCGTTTGCTCCGACGGTTCGGTCTATTCCTACGCTTGTGGCGGAAGCTATCCGTACGGAGATCTTGGCAACAACAACAAGCTGGAAAAGCATTACCCCCTGCCCGTGAAGGCGTGGTTTGGCGCGGTGGACACCGGCGTGGAAATCCGGATCCAATCTGCGGTAGCAGGTGTGGAGGGCAATCTCTTTGCGGCAAACGGCGCGTTGCATTTCGAAGGACTGCTTCCTGCCGATGCAACCTTTACCTTTACCTTCTCCGACATCGCGTATTACTGCAACGCGGAAGGCATTTACTTTGAGGATGCCTTTGGAGCCCGGATCCCCGTGGAATGCACGCTGGATCCGACGGGGAAGATCTTGACGGTAATTCCCAAAACAACTCTGTCTGCCGGATACGAGTACTCGTTGATCCTTCCTTCGCAGACCTTTGCAGATGAGTTCCAGAATTATAATGCAAAGACCGTGTACACCCTTACGGTGGAGGGCACACCTGTTTACGACGTGCCTGTTACCGGTATTGAACCCGCCGGTGAGGCAAGCCTGACGATGCAATACGGCGACGTTATGGGCCTTACGGTGAACCTCCTTCCCGCAGATGCCACGATGAAGCACGTTACCTGGGCAACCTCCGATCCCAACGTGGTTAAGGTCAACGAATACGGCGTGATCACGGCCTACTATAACGGAACCGCAACCGTAACGGCCACCACGAAGGATGGCTCCTTTACGGCAACCTTTACCGTGACCGTTTCCACCAAGCCGCAAAGCGTGCAGCTGCTCAATGGCTACCTTTCGATGGAGGTAGGGGACGGCGGCAAGTACCTGCAATTGGATTGCGCGCCCTCGTATGCGGATCTTGGCACGCTGTCCTACGTTTCGCTCGATTCCTCCGTGGCAGCCGTGGATGCACAAACGGGTGAGATCCGCGCGATCGGTTTGGGCGAAACCATGGTGGGAGTGACCTCGTCGGTAACCGGTCAAACCTACTATGCGGCGGTCTTCGTTTTGCCAGATGCCTCCTCGGTTCGCATCGATTATGCCTCGGGGCAGAAGGACGGCGTGCGAGTCTTTATTGCCGAGGACCATACGGTATGGTACATTGCAAACCAAAGCGTGGACGGTGACAACTACTACGTCCCGATCAAGGCAAGCTTCAAGGCGAAGGCAGTTTCCACCTCGCATCGTACCAATCAAATCTATTACGTGTCTCCCGATGGTACGCTGTACTATCGGTACGGCATGGAGTCCGACAGTGAATACAAGGTGGCCGACAACGTGGTGGCAATTGCCTACGATGGATACCAACATATGTTCTACCTGACCGAAGATAAGAAGGTCTTTTATCAGAACAATAGCGGCTATTCCTGCGAGGTGAGTCTCCTGACCGGTGTGGTAGAGCTGGAATGCCTGGGAAATGGCAGCTTCTGCTTTGTTTCGAGCAACGGAGACGGCTATTATCTCAGCTACTCCATGCTGGATTACAACACCACCAAGATCTCCTCCGATATGGTTCGTCGCGTACGGAACGAGGAGAAGATCAAGTATATTCTGCCGTTTGGAAACGGCATGCTGGGTGAGAACGGTACGATCTATACTCCGCAATCCGACAACACGGTAGCGGTGAATTCCTTCTTCCGGGAACGCGAGGACTATCAGGCGATCAAGGACGACATTGTAAAGCTGACCGGCGCCTCCGGGGTGCATTCGGATGCGTATCTCGCGTTGATGAAGGATGGCTCCGTGGTGTTTATGGGAAGTACCTCATACATGCCCGTCGGCTTGCGCAATTGCTTACCCCAGGGTACCCCCGGAAATGAGTATGTGATCACCAAGCTGCAGGGAATAGAAGCCGTGGCAGATATTGCCCCCGGCTATCTGATTCTGGAGGACGGAACCCTGTATGCCTTCCAGACAGGTTCTTCGTATCATCTCCTCGGAAATAACAATCGGGCCGGTGATACCTATCGCGCTCCCGTAACCGCATGGATCGGCGCCGCCGATGACGGAACCGAAATGCATGCGACCGGTGTATCTGCAGTCTTTGACGATACTACCTCCAAGGATCTGTATACCGGAGGCTTTGTCAACGATCTGGAGGGCGATTTCCGGGTGGAGATCGTATTTGATAAGTATATCTATTCTGCCGATGCGGATTTCATCGCGGTCAGCGACGTGTACGGCAATCTCGTTCCTATCACGCTCTCGTATCTGGGCAACGCTCTCACGGTGAAGCTGAAGGAGAGCGCGCAAGCGGGAATGATCTATCGCCTGAAGGTGCCGGGAGGCTCTTTGGGAGACCTGTACGGCAACGGCTCGGAGCACTTTGAGATCCGGTTTGGCATAGCGGGCGAGATGACCTTTGATGTCCCCGTGGAAAGCATCACGGATACTGTAACCGAGGTGACCCTGCAATATCAGCAGGAGCATTTCTTCCATCCTACCGTAGCACCCGAAACCGCAACCGTCAAGGATCTGTTCTGGCACTCTGACAACCCCGAGGTTGCCACTGTGGATCAGACCGGATTGGTAACGGCCGGAAAGAACGGTGTTGCATCGGTCAAAGCCACCACACTGGATGGGAAAAAGACTTACGAATACACGGTTCGCGTCAAGACTCCCGTGGAGTCCTTTACGCTTTCCTCCGACTTTGTTCTTCTGGATATGGAAAGTAAGACTACGTTGCAGCTTTCCTGTGAGCTGACTCCCTCGATCCTTGCCGGAAGCACCGAGCTCTTTACCTGGAAATCGGCCGATACGAGCATCGTAGAGGTGGATGCCAACGGTACGATCACTGCAAAATCCGCCGGCGTGACTGCGGTTTATTGCAAGTGTGAGGGCAGCGATGAGCTTGCCGTTTGTGTGGTTTCGGTTTTGGAGGACCGCTCGGTGGCCGAAATTGACCGTGTGTTTACTTCCCATAACGGTGGAAGCAGGATCCTTGCTGCAGGGAACAACGTCTGGCTGATCGATAGCACACATCGGGTTCCTTACCGCGTAACGGTAGAAAATGCAGAAAAGATTCTTCCCGCACCCTATCCCGATTTTCTGTTGGTAGTTACCACGGACGGAAAGCTGCAGTATTTCAGCGCTCAAAACGGTACGCTCACCGATATCATTTCGGAGGGCGTCAAGGACGCGATCTGCTATAGCGGACACGTGATGGTGCTGAAAAATGACGGCACGCTCTATTCCGTTTCTATTAACGGAGCGCAAGCAGATGTGGGGCTGCTCATTTATTCCGAGCCTTCGCTCTTTGAGTTGGAGGGAATTCAACAGATTTCCTCTCACGGATATGACAACCACTTCTATATACTGACCAACAACGGAATGGTGTGCAAGGCATACTTTGGAACTACCAACGACTGGTCTGTCTTCTATTCCGATAAAAACGATCCGATCACCGATATTGGAATTGCAGACGGGGCTATGATGAAGAGTGAAGCCGGAAATTATTATCCGCTTTACATGTATGCCGATATGTTTGAAAAGGCCACCGAGCTGTTGGAAACGCACGGCTTTGGCAAGATCAAGGATCAGATTGCGGATATTGCCGTGCTGCGGAACAGCTTCTTCTTCGATTCCTATAACTTCGGTATGTTGCTTCTTTTGAACGACGGCAGACTGGCGTATCTGGGAACCAACTACCAAAACTGCCCGCTTTACGGGAGTTATGAATTTACCCGGGCCACAAATTACGATTCACTCTACTATATCGGTGTGGAGGACGTTGCGATTCGGGATATTGGAGGCGGATGGATCCTGTTTGCGGACGGATCGGTTAAGCTCTTTACCGAGCGGGGAGAGTATCTTGGAAACGCGATCTATACCGATGGCAACCAAAAGCCGGTATCTCCGTATTTCATGGTGACCGATCTGGATGTCAATCAATTGGATCTTGAGAAGATCTTGTCCGGCTCGACCGAGCTTTCTGTGGAGACTCCCGTGGAGATCACACCTCCCGAAAGCTTTGAGATCGTATTTAAAAATCCGGTGGTTTCCAATGATCGCTTGCATCTGACCACGATCCAGTACAGGGATGACAACGGAGATCTGCAATATCTCGACTGTAAGGTTTCGGCGGACTGCATGAAGATCACTGTGATACCCCTGGAGGCACTGATGCCGGGAACCGATTATACGGTAACGGTATATGCCGGCGCGATCAAGGACATTTTCGATCATACGAATGAAAAGATCGAGTTTACGGTTTTGGTAAAGGAGCCGGCCAACGAGGTTCTCTCGACGGTATTTGAAGAAAACCTCTATCCGACCACCGAATTCTCCCCCGACTACACGCTCAAGGAGCTGCAGGTTGCAGTACGCGAATTTTACAGTGAGGCCCTGCTGACCTACATTGAACGGGAGTCGACCAACGTCAACAACGCCTTCCTCAACGGTTTTGCCAATCCCGATGCAACGGCTTGGATGGAGCTGAAGGCACAGTACGATTCGCAGGGTGATGCGATGGCGTCGTTGATCGGAAACTATTGGGGAACCACAAAGACCGAGCTGATCGACCGTATCATCTATGATATGAAGGATTCCTTTGAGTACGCGGAGCTGCTTTACAGTCCCTACCTCACGGAAGCTCCCGAGAGCGCATATCCCTTCGTGACCTCCATCATCGTGAAAAACAGCGAGGGGAACATTGTGTCCTCCGTTGGCTTGGAGACCATTACCGTTCAGGTTTCCTTCAACCGCGATATGGACATGAGCGTACAGCCCACAGTGTCCTACGGCGGAGATTACCCGTACGGCGATTTCCTCGTGGACGGTGACTGGACCGACGCGCGCACCTGGGTGGGAACCGCACGGATCACCGCAGTTACCGGATCCGGCACACAGTACTTTAAGGTTCGCGGTGCGGTTGCGGCAAACGATTCCTGGCTTGTTACCGGAAACGATTACGAGCGGTTTGCATTTACCATTTCTACCTCCGGCGCAAAATCGATGTCCTTGCAGGCAAACAGTGCCGACGGATATGTGGAGCTTGAATGGACACAGGATGACTTTGACACGATGGCCGGTTATAACATCTACCGCAGCAACGTGATGGACGAGGGAAGCTTTATCAGGATCAACTCGAGCATCATCCCTGCGGCGGACGGCAAAAACACCTTCATCGACTACAATACCGAAGCCGGTGTAGAGTATTTCTACTATTTCACCGTGGTGAAGACCGACTTTACCGAGTCGGCTCCCTCGGCAATCACCAGTGCGGCCGCGCACGATATCACGCCGCCTACGATCTCGCATAGCACGGTTACCTCCTCGGCAGAGCAGGCAGGGATCCCGATCGTTGCCTACGTATACGACAATATGAACGTGATCCGTTCCGTAACGTTGTACTATCGTGTCAAGGGACAGACCGAGTATTCGTCCATGGAAATGTATGCACACTCGGGCGAAGAGGCACAGAACAAGTATTCTGCCAATATTCCCGCTACAGCGGTAACGGCCGCAGGCGTTGAGTATTACCTCGAAGCCAGCGACGGACGGCAAAGCGGATTCTTTGGAACGGCCTCCAACCCGTATGGAATCAGCACGTACCGTCTTTACACCGTTAGCGTAGCCTACGCCGACGGCGGTAAGATCAGCGTTTCTACTGTTCGCGCCAAGGCAGGGGAGTGGATCCGGGTCAGTGCAACGCCGAACGAGGGCTACGCATATCTTGCAGGCTCGTTGACCTATTCCTACGGAGATACCACGGCCGTGATCGAAAACGGCGCATTCCGGATGCCTGAGGCGGACGTTACGGTTTCGGTATCCTTTATGGAAAAGAGCGGACATGAGATTGGTGACGTGAACATGGACGGCAGAGTGGATAGCGCGGATGCAATTTTGCTGTTACGCTACGATGCAGGGCTCCAGACCCTGAACGATCAGCAATTGCTGCTGGCCGACGTCGATGAAAACGGCTATATCAACGTACAGGATGCAAGATGGATCCTGTGTCTGGATGCAGGTCTGTAATATGCAGACAAGAAAGGATATCAACATCATGAAACGACTCAGAATGCTTGCATTCATGCTCGTTTGCACTCTTCTTCTCACGGCGGTGATCCCGGTCTCCGCCGTGGGGGCAACCTCTTTGCTGGCGATCGAAGAGACCGAGATCCGCACCAACGGCTCTGCCGTGGGCATTACTCTGACTACCTCGGAGACGGTATTCGGCGGTTCCTTTGTGATTGCTTACGATAGCTCTTTGATTGCCTATAGTCATGCGACCCACGGAGATTTTACCTGTGTGATCAACGCGATGTTTGCGCAAAACAAAATGAAGGTTTCCTTCGCAAGCTCCTCTGCAATCACCGATTCGCAACTGCTTCAGATCATGTTCGTTGCAACGGCGGCCGAGGCCTGTACCACGGAGCTGCGCTTGGAGGACGTTCATCTGTACGATCAAAACGCTTATGCTTTGCACGTGGAAACTGCCAATGCGGTTTGCACCGTTAAGCCAAGCACGCCGTTGAACAACGTTTCCTTCGCCCAATCCGAATGGAACCTTGGTGTGGGAGAATCGTGGTTGCCGACTCTGCGCACCGATCCGATCGGTGGAGACGTGGAGAGCACCGAATGGGGCGTTTGGGATTCTTCCATTGCCTCGGTGAGCTCCGACGGACGGGTGACGGGACTTGCGGTAGGGGAAACAACGGTTTATTGCAGCGTTTGGGACTCGGTTGGGAACAGCTTTACGGCAACCTGCAGAGTGCAGGTCTACCGCAAGCCCACGGTGTCGACAGATAGCGTTTACCTGACAAAGGGCAATACCGTGACGGTCCCGGTTCGCCTTTCTACGATGGAAAACGAATTTTATTCGGGAAGCTTGAATCTTTCCTATGATCCGTCGGTTTTGAAGCTGCTCTCTCTGGAGCAGGGACCGATGCTGCAAGCCGGATTGGTGACTCTCAATCCCACCTATCGGGAGGACACCGCGAGAATCAATTTTGCGGGGCAGCTTCCGATCACGGGAAGCGGTGTGCTTTGCTACGCGACCTTCGAGACCCTGCAAAACGGAGTTTCCAAGGTTATTCCCAAGGATGTGCTGCTGTTTTTAGAGGACGGAACCTCCTGTGCCGCTATGACAGGGGCAGGGGAGATCACGGTGGATCAAGGCATGCTATCGCTTTCCGATGTGAACGGCCTGGCACATCGCGGCTTTACGGTGACACTTGCGTATCAAGGTGCACTGCCGGTTGCAGGCGGAAGCCTTTGTATCACCTATGATCCTGCCAAGCTGAAGCTGGGAACGGTAAAAGCGCTTGACGGTTCCTTCTTCTTTCAGATCAACCCAACCTATCAGGAGCATCAGATTCGGATCTCATTTGCAGGAACGAAAGACGTCACGGCGGCAGAGTTGCTCGAAATTTCCTTTGTTTCTCTGGAGAATGAGGATATCCAATCCTCGGTTTCCCTCTCGTCCGTTCAGTTGTATAACTGCAACGGCAGAGCTGTAACGGTGGACCAAACAGATGCAACGGTACTGCTTCAACAGAACGACATCACGGCAGAAAAAGGAGAGTTGAGCGGAGATGATGTGATCAATACGTGGGATGCCTCTCTCCTGGCCCGCTATCTGAGCGGTGACACCACCGTGGAGCTTCTTCCCGAAGCGGCCGATCTGAACGGAGACCATTGGGTCAACGAGGAGGATATGGCGCTTTTGATGAAGTATCTGGCAGAATGGGATTTGGAGGCTTTTGCCTGATCCCTTTTCGCAAATCCAAAAGGATCGAACCGAGTGTATGCTTGGTTCGATCCTTTTTTTAAAAAATCTTGTCATAGGACTGTTTTTTGCGAAAAAACGTACTTGTATCTTGTTTTCAAACGTGATATAATGGAATCAAGAAAAAGCGCGGGGGTGTTTTCGTGAAAATATTGAATTTTGGCTCCTGTAACGTCGATTTTGTCTATTCGCTTGATCACATCGTGCGTGTTGGGGAAACCGAGTCTACCAAGTGTATGGAAATTTTTGCGGGCGGAAAGGGATTGAATCAATCGATCGCCGTTGCAAGAGCGGGCGGTGAGGTATACCATGCGGGTTGTATCGGTACCGACGGGGTCTTTCTGAAGGATCTGTTGGAGCAAAGTGGGGTCGACGTTTCCTATCTGCAAACGGTGGATGCCAAGAACGGTCACGCGATCATTCAGGTCAGTGCGAAGGGCGAGAATTCGATCTTTCTGTATCCCGGCTCCAACAGCATGATTACCAAGGATCAGATCGACGCGGTGCTGTCCCGGTTTGATGCGGGAGATATTCTCCTCTTACAAAATGAGATCAGTAACGTGGAATATCTCATTCAACGGGCGCACAGCCAACAGATGCTCACCGTGTTCAATCCCTCTCCAATCAACGAAACGGTTTCCATGATCGATTTTGAAATGCTTTCCTATCTCATCCTCAATGAGGTGGAGGCGCAAGAGATCTCGTCTTGTGAAACAACCGAGGAAGCGTTGACCTATTTTCGGACTCACTATCCGGGCCTCAGAATCATGCTGACACTTGGAGAACAGGGATGTGTATACGCCGATGCGGAACGTGAGCTTTGGCAATCTGCTTACCGCGTAAAAGCGGTGGATACCACGGCCGCCGGAGATACGTTTACGGGCTATTTCGTTTCGGGCATTGCCCAAGGTGCCGATTGCATGGAGACCTTGAAGCTGGCCTCTGCCGCGGCTGCAATCGCGGTTTCGCGCAAAGGGGCGGCTCCGTCGATCCCCACGAGGGAAGAGGTGCTTTCGCGCTTAGCAGGGCTGCCGTCCGGAAATTCTAAAAATTGTAAAACCGAACAACTACGTCACGAAATCGAGCAATACCTGGAACAGCATCTCAGGCAGGCCAACCTCCAATCTCTTGCCGAGCAGCTGGGTTACTCGGCGGTCTATACGGGTGCTTTGGTAAAGCAACTGACCGGAGTGTCCTTTTCCAAACTCCTGCAAGCCAAACGCTGCCGCGCAGCGGCGGATATGTTGCTTCAAACTGATCTTCCAATTGCAGAGATCATTCATGCCGTTGGGTATGAAAACGAGAGCTTTTTCCGCGACCTGTTTTCTGAAAAATACGGGAAAACTCCTATACAATATCGAAAAAAGAGGTAAATACGTATGAATGCAGAACAACGGCTGAAAAATTTACAAGTCCCCATAGGACCTGTGGACGTGGTACTGGATACCGACGCCTATAACGAGGTCGACGATCAGTTCGCGATCGCCTATCTGTTGCGGTCAAAGGACAAACTAAATACCAAAGCGCTTTACGCCGCGCCGTTTTTCAATGCGCTCTCTAACGGCCCCGCCGACGGCATGGAGAAGAGCTATAACGAAATTCTTCACTTGCTCGATCTGCTGGGGGAGGATGTGCCGACGTTTCGCGGTTCTCCCGATTATCTTCCCGATGAACAGACACCAATCGTTTCTCCCGCCGCCAAGGATCTTGGCGCGCGCGCGAATCGGTACACGCCCGAGCATCCGCTCTACGTGGTGGCGATCGGCGCAATTACCAATGTGGCGTCTGCGATTCTGTTGAATCCCGCCGTAGCCGAAAACACGGTGGTGGTATGGCTGGGCGGGCACGCGCTGCATCATCACGATACCAAGGAATTTAACATGCGGCAGGACGTGGCCGCGGCAAGAGTGGTGATGAACAGCGGTGTTCCGTTCGTTCAATTGCCCTGTGAGGGAGTGGTGAGCAGCTTTCGCATCTCCAAGCCGGAGCTGGAATATTGGTTGCTTGGAAGGAGTCCGCTTGCCGACTACCTGGCAAAGCACACGATTCAAGCTGCCGAAGCCTATGCAAAAGGAACTCCTTGGTCGCGTTGCATCTGGGATGTGACGGCGGTTGCATGGCTTCTCAATGACGGCAACCGTTACATGCGAGCGCGGATCCTTCCCACGTCGCTTCCCGACTACGGTCACCGCTATGTGTCCGATCCGAGCGCTACGCCGATGGCCTATGTATATCAAATCAAACGGGATGCCCTCATGGAGGATCTGATCGAAAAACTCAACGCCAAGTAAAAACCAACGGGACGGCTCCCCATGGGGAGCCGTCCCGTTGGTTTTTATTTGTGCGCTCAAGGGCAGATTATTCCAAGATCTCGATCGCGATTTCGAAGTCGATCTTTTCCCCTGCGTTGATGCGACAGGACTCGACGGGGATCTGCCCGCCGCAGGACGCCGAACCGACGCCGCTCATGCGATGATCGACGTACAGAAAGGTTCCGTTGGTGCGCGAAAGCTCTTTCTGATGCTTGGCGGCGGCAATTTCGTGCAGATCGTAGCGCGAAGCCGAGAACGACATCCGATTGCCCGAGATCTTCAGGGCAACGTCCTCGCACCGCGCCGTGATCCATTCGGTGCCGCAATGGCTTCCGCTCTCTTGCGGAAATTCGTATCCGCCGGTGCGGTCATCGGGGGTGTATTCGTATCTGCCGAGCAAGGCGTGCGAGCATTTGTCCTCGTAGCACTCGGCGGGGCCGTAGCCGTAGTAGACGATATCCGAAAGCGGCGCTTCAAACGCCAGCATATATCCGTAGCGGGGAAGGAAGTAGGGCAGGTACTCGGAGACCGTTCCGTGCTGCGCGATCTCCAATCTGCCGTTGCCATAGACGCGGTATTCCACGCGCCCCGTACAAACGGGGAGGCGTCCTTCCACACCGAAGCGGAAGTCGCCGCACAGGAGAATACAGTCGGCTTGCTCGAATGCCGTGAAATTGCGTACGGTCAGTTCTGGATATTCGATGTTTCCGAAATTGCGCGTGTTGTTCCAGGCGTTGGTCACGTTGAGTGCCACCTGGAAGCTACTGTCGTTGTCGGTAGGCGCACGGAAACAATTCCAGGTGAGTCCTTGGCGGAGCAGAGGTTTGCCGCCGACCTCCATCGTGCTCAGGGTTCCTTCGTCCTTGCGGAAGGTATAGGAAAATCCCGTTCCCAAAACCACGTAAGAAGAGCGTGTTTCGGTGAGCGTGGGGGCGTGGAGAGACGTGCGTACGGGGATCTCTTTTTCGGCTTTGAGCGGGAAGGAGAATGCCGCAACGGTGTGTCCCGCGCCTGCCCAAGCCTTGCTTTGCGCCAGCTTTGCATTCACGGTCAAAACCGCGTTTTGCGCGCCGTAAGGCTCTTTCGTGGGGATCGTTACCGCCTCTCTTGCGCCGGGGAGTGTGCAGAGTGTGAAAACACCGCTGTCTGTAAGATTTCCGTCGGCGGTGATGCTCCATTCGAAGCGGTACTCCGAAAGATCGGTGAAGAAATGTCGGTTGAGAATTTCCAGATCCCCGTGCTCACCTTTCGTGATGCGAAGCGGAGCGTAGACCGCTTTCATCTCGAGAAGCGCGGAGTGGGGGACGCGGTCGGGGGCAACCAGACCGTCCATGCAGATGTTTTTCTGATGATGCTTCTCGCCGTAGTCTCCGCCGTATCCCCAGAATTCCACGCCGTTTTCGTCGGTCATGCGGATGGCGTGGTCGCACCATTCCCAGATAAAGCCGCCTGCGTAGCGATCGTCGCTTTGGAAAAGCTCGTCGTAAAACCGCAGATCTCCGCAGCTGTTGCCCATGGCGTGGCTGTATTCGCAAAGCACGAAGGGGTTCGTGATGGCTTCGTCCCCGTAGAGCTGCGCCGATTTTTCAATGGAGGTGTACATCTCACTGACAAAATCAAGGTTTTCCATAATAAAGGCTTTTTCCGCGGCATCCTCCAATTTGGGGTAGATGCGGCTGGCCGGCTCGTACTGAATGGGTCTTGTGGGATCGGTCCGGCGGAGCTTCACTGCCGCTTTTTTGAAGTTCTCGCCCCAGCCCGACTCATTTCCGAGCGACCAGATCACGATGCAGGTGAAGTTGCAAAGACTGTCGTGCATACGGTCGATCCGATCGAGAATGGCGCTCGTGTAGAGGGGATCGTTTGCGATGTAGTTCCAATCCCGAATGTAGAAGCAGCCGTGAGACTCCATATCGGCTTCCGAAAGCACGTAAAATCCCAGCTCGTCGCAAAGGCGGTAGAAGCGCGGATCGTTGGGGTAGTGTGCGGTGCGGATCGCGTTGACGTTGTGTTGCTTCATGAGCAAAAGCTCGCTTTTCAGCAAATCGGGATCGATCACGTATCCGGTGTCGGGATTGGAATCGTGGCGGTTGACGCCGTAGAGCTTTACGGGCTTTCCGTTGACGTAAAAGACGCTTTTTTTGACCTCCGTTTGGCGAAGACCGAACCGATGAAATACGAATTCTCCCGCGCAGGAGAGCCGCAGATCGTACAGATGCGGGGCTTCCGCACTCCAGAGCTTGGGGGTATCGATCTTAAAGGAGACGGGCGCATCTCCCACCGACCTCTCAAACAACAGCGTCTCTCCGTCGTAGATCTCTGCTAAAACCTCGGAATCGGCTTGGCAATGCAGCGTGACCCTACCATGGCTGTCGGCTTGGATGCGGAAATCGCGCAGACCGCCCTCGGCGCGTTCGAGAAGATAGACGTCGCGGAAGATGCCCGACAGGCGGATCTTATCCTGATCGTCGAGATACGAGGTGGCACACCATTTCAGCACCAGTACGCACAGGCGGTTTTTGCCGTTTCTGAGATGCTTCGTCACGTCGAAGGCGGAGGTGCTGTGGGGGGCGGAGCCGTAGCCGACGAAGGTTCCGTTCATCCAAACGTAAATACAGCTATCCTTTCCTTCAAAATGCAATTCGTATCGTTTGCCCTCCTGCACCGTCACGAAAAAATCCTTGACGTACGCGGCACAGGGATTTTTTTCGGGGACGTGCGGCGGATCGAAGGCAAAGGGATAGGGAGAGGTTTGATACTGTGCCTGATCGTTTCCGTGCATCTGCCAGTTTTCGGGAAGCGAGACGCTCTCAAATGCGCCCAGATCCGCGCCTTCGATATAAAAATCGTCCATATCGTAGATGCTTGGCTTCCATAAAAACTTCCAAGTGCCGCAAAGAGAATGGAAGTGTGCCGAGGTTTCCCGTGCAGCGTCTGCCTTTTTCGCTGATTCAAAAGGGATGAAATAGGCGTGGTCGGGGAGCTCGTTCACGCGGAAGCGTTGCGGATCCTTATGTTGGTGGTATTCAAGAATCGTTTTCATTTTCTTTTGGTTCCTCTCTTGACTTTTTTTCAAATTGTAGTATAATACTTTTTGAGGGAAAAGTAAATAAGATATTTTTTCAAAAATATAAAAATACTACACGGAAGGAGAGGGTGAAATCTTATGGGAATTGCGGTTTTGACCGACGAACGTGCGATGGTTGCGTTGCCGGTGCATCTGATTACGGTGGGGTGTGGACACCCCCAGGAACCACGCAAACGTCCCAACGGCGCGGAATTTCATCACATTCTGTTCGTGGAAAAAGGGGAAGGAATGTTTGAGGTGGGGGAGCAGGGTGTGCCGCTTTCGGAAGGGACTGCCGTGTTTATCCGAAAGAACGTTCCGTCCTACTATTACAAAATCGGAGAGACCTTTCAAACGGCGTGGGTTACCTTTGACGGCGCGCAGATGGATGCGATCCTTGCCTATTTTCACGCAAAGGAGTTTTCCTATCTGCAAAACGAGACCCTTCGCGCCATGATCCAAGCGGTGTATCAGCTGGCCAAGCGAAACGCCTCTCCTGCGATCCTTTCCAAGCACGCCTATGACGTGCTCGTGACCTATTTTTCGCTTTTGGAGCAGGAGCAACGGCAACCGGCGTTGCGTTTGGCAAAGCAATACATTGAAGCACATTTTGCGCAGGATCTTTCGGTGGCAGACATTGCCGTTGCGGCCGGTATTTCCGAATCCTTGCTGTTCCGTCTGTTTCACAACGAGGAGCACTCCACTCCCGTGGATTATCTGCGGCGGATCCGGATCCGAAATGCGGAGCAGATGCTTTTGGTGTATCGGGATAGAAAAATCTCCGAGGTGGGCGCGGCGTGCGGCTTTTCGGATGCCGCATATTTTTGCAAGGTGTTTAAGGCGGAGACGGGAATGTCCCCCGGGGTCTACCGCACACGCTATGCCTTCTGACGGCGCGCGTGAGCAAAAAGCCGTTGTACAAAGCATTTTTTCTCGCAAAAATGCGGATACTGTATTATAAAACTATCTTTTACGAAAAAAGGAACGAGCTATGGTCTTTTCTTCATTGATCTTCCTCTTTGCCTATCTCCCTCTCACGCTTCTGATCTATTACGCGGTGCCGCGCGCATGGCGCAATGCGGTGCTGTTTGCGGTCAGTTTGCTGTTTTACGGATGGGGCGAGCCGGTTTACATTCTTCTGATGGTGCTTTCGATCACCACGGCGTATCTGTTCGGCTTTGTGATCGACAAATATCGTGAAAGCGATCCCAAACGGGCCAAATATGCCATGATCGCATCCTTGGCGGTCAACCTTCTGTTTTTGCTTTTTTTTAAATACTACAATTTCTTTGCGAGAAATCTCTCGCTGCTGCCGTTTTTGGAGATTCCCGTGATCGATGGGCTGGAGCTTCCGATCGGTATTTCCTTCTATACCTTCCAGATCATGTCCTATACGATCGACCTCTACCGCCGCGATTGCAGGGTTCAAAAAAATTACGTGGCCTTCAGCACCTACGTCGCCCTGTTTCCGCAGCTGATCGCGGGGCCAATCGTACGCTACCGCGACGTGGACGCGCAGCTGACCGAGCGGCGAGAAACATTGGATCATTTTGCCGTTGGCGTGCAACGCTTTTCGGTGGGGCTTGCCAAAAAGGTACTGATCGGCGATATGCTGGCGGCAGGACACGCCTACTATCAGAATCTGGCGGAATTTCAAAGCACCACGCTGGGAGCATGGATGACGGTGATCCTTTATACCTTGCACCTGTACTATGATTTTTCGGGTTATTCGGACATGGCGATCGGACTGGGCAAAATGTTTGGATTTCAGTTTCCCGAAAACTTCAATTATCCCTATATTTCCAAGAGTATTACCGAGTTTTGGCGGCGTTGGCACATCTCGCTTTCCACGTGGTTTCGCGAATATGTCTACATTCCGCTCGGTGGGAACCGAAAGGGGCAGGTGAGGACCTATCTCAACCTGGCTGTGGTTTGGCTTCTTACCGGCTTTTGGCACGGCGCAAACTGGAATTTTGTGCTTTGGGGACTCTATTTTTGTGTGATCCTGATCCTGGAAAAGGCTTTTCTATTGCGCTTCCTGGAAAAGATCCCCTCCGTATTTCGCCACGTATACGCGATGCTTTTGGTGGTGATTGGCTTTTTGATCTTTTCCTTTTCCGATGCGGCGGCCGGTTGGAGCTGCTTTTTGGCCATGTTTGGAGTGGGAACGTCGGGCCTCACCTCGGCAACGGTATCGTATCAGCTCCTGCGCCTGTTACCCCTGATCCTGTTTTCCTGCATCGGCGCAACGCCGCTTCCCAAAAAGCTTTGGGAAAAGCTTTGTGAAAAGCATTCCGCGGCATCGGTCCTGATCCCGCTCGCGTGTGTTGGCATTCTGATTCTTTGCATGGCCTATCTGGTGGATTCCACCTTCAGCCCGTTTGCGTACACCCAATTTTAAAGGAGGCGGATTTGTATGCGGTCAAAATTGAATTTGGCAACCGTCAGCCTCTTTTTGGCGGTGCTCCTGGGCTTTTCGGTTGCTTTCGTTTTGCTTCCTGACAACAGTTTTTCCGAGCAGGAAAATCGGGGACTCCGTACGTTTCCCGCGTTCAGCCTTGAAAAGCTGGCGGACGGACGCTTTGGCGAGGAGATCAATGAGTACTTTGCCGATCAGTTTCCGCTCCGCGATGCGTTGGTTGGGATAAAAGGCAGTGTGGAGATCGGGCTTGGGAAGGGGGAAAATGACGGGATCCTGCTGGGAGAAAACGGGCAGCTTGCCAAGCGGTTGTTTGACGTGCGGCGGGAGGACGGCAGTGTGACCTCGGTGGAGCTGGATGCCTTTGATCCTGCGCACATCCGGAACGGTGCCGCCGGGATCAACCGCGTGTCGGCATCTCTTTCGGTTCCGTTCACCGCGCTTCTTACGGGGCGTACGCTGGACGTTGCCGAAAGCGCGTTTGCCTATCCGAGTGAAACGAGCGATGCGTTGTTTGAAGCATTTTACAACGCCTTGGATCCCTCCGTGGATGCAGTGGATACGCTTCCGATGTTTCGCGAGCGATACGAAAGCGGGGAATACGTTTACTACAAAACCGACCATCATTGGACGACACTCGGCGCCTATTACGCCTACGTCGAATTGATGCGCAGCTGGGGTATGGAGGATCAGGTCCTTCCGATGGAGGCCTTTAAGAGAGAGACTGCTTCGGACTCCTTTTACGGGACCGCCTGGTCGGCAGGCGGGATGAAGTTTGTGGCACCCGATACGATGGAATTCTGGATGCGCGGGAATGAGGACGATTTTACCGTCACAGCCGACGGCAAGGTGTTGGACGGCTTTTACAGCACCAAATATCTTGCGCTTAAGGACAAGTATTCCGCGTTTCTGGACGGCACGCATGACGTGGTGACGGTGGAGAAGCGTGCCGAGGAATCCCGTCCGACGCTCCTTCTCCTGAAGGATAGCTTTGCCAACGCCATGGCGCCGTTTCTGGCTCAGCATTTTGATCTGGTCTTGCTCAATCTCTCCTCGGTGCGCAGTGATTTTACCGATGTGACGCGCTACGCCGAGGAATACAATGCCGACCGCGTTTTGCTATTGTACACGATCGAAAACGCGGTCACGGCCGATAAGCTGACGAGGCTTCGATAAAGGGAGGTACACCATGGAAAAACGTTTGAAAAGGATTGCCGTTGGTGCGGTGGCCGTGATAGGGGTTCTGGTTCTGTTGGCCGTGGTGATTGGCGTACTCAACGCCTTGGTGGCCGACGGAAAATGGACCTTTGGTTGGGAGGACTACCGTTACGATGATACGGGATTCGAAATTGGAGAAGGATCGATCCCCAGCGATCAGGTGAAAAAGATCGACCTCGATTGGATCGACGGCGGTGTGGAGATCGTTGCCTGTGAGGACCGTTACATTTCGCTTTCCGAGTCTGCGGCCTACGCTCTTACAGAGGGTACGCAGCTGCGCTGGAAGCTGGAGAATGATGGGACGTTGCAAATCAAGCATCAAAAATCGTCCTGGATGCTTGGGATCGGCACGGGAAGCGGAGAAAAGCAATTGACGCTGCGCATTCCGAAATCCTATTTTTCGCAGCTTTCTGCGGTTGAGATCGAGACCGATTCGGCTAACGTGGTCCTGTTTGATATTGAAGCCGAGGCGGTGCACTTTTCGTCGGATGCGGGGGCTTTGGTAGCAAGAAATTGCAAATTCTCCCAATTTTCTGCCGAGAGCGAGACCGGAAAGATCGTGGCAGACGGACTGTCCGCGAGGGCCGTTTCGGTAGAGTCTGAACGGGCAAGCGTGGATCTGCGGATGGCCGCGTGCCCCGAGGATCTGGAGATCTCTACCTCCGCAGGGGATGTGACCCTGTACCTGCCGCCCAACGCTTCCTTTGCCATGACTTGGGAAACCGAACGGGGACAGCTTTCCTACGATTTTCCGCTGACCCCGTCCGGGGATCGGTTTGTAGCGGGGAGCGGGGAAGCCACCGTTGTGATCGAGACCGATTCCGGAAATCTGGTTCTCATGAAATACGAATAATGCTCCGTAAAAAAGAGCCTCGACCTTTGATAAGGTCGAGGCTCTTTTTTGTAATTTACAGAGTGTCTACCAGAGCGCAGATGCTTGCGATCTCGGCCTGGGGATCTCTCCACCAGTCCATGCTCCAGATGCGCTTGATCCTCCATCCGCGCGATTCCAGATATTTTTGACGGTGGTAGTCACGCTCACGGGCCGATGCGGCGGTGCTGTACAGCTTTCCGTCACACTCGATCCCAAGCACATATCTGCCGTTCTTGCGTACGGCAATGTCGATGCGATATCCGCCGATACCCACCTGGGTATCAATGTCATAGCCTTTTTCTCGCAGGGCATTTGCCACCTTTTGTGCGTATTCGGTCTCAAATGCCACGGGGGCGATGCCGTAGGTTTCGCCAAAGGATTGCAGAATACGCTCGGCATCCTCTTTGTCGTTGTTGCTCACGGCAAAGGCATACTCCAGGTAGCGCTTGAGGATCCGCGGTCCTTCGTTTTTGGCGTCGTCCAGCATCAGCTCGGACGGACGGAACGAGGTGACGATATGGATCTTCTGCTTGGCGCGGCTGATCGCCACGTTAAGGCGGTTTTCGCCGCCCTTTTGGTTGAGCCAACCAAAGTTGTGCATCAGACGTCCGCTGGTGTTCTTGGCGTAGCCGATCGAGAACATGATCACGTCACGCTCGTCTCCCTGTACGCTTTCGATGTTTTTAATGAACAGACCCGTATCCTCGCCGTTGTCCTTGCGGGACATTTCCGCGCGGACCTGAAGCCCGAACGCGTGGTCTTTGAGCGACTCCTCATCGATCACGTCATAGATCATATCCCGCTGCGAGGCATTGAAGGCGATCACGCCGATCGTTTCGTTGTTTTGGCGGGTTTGGAAGAATTCCTTGATCAGCTTAACAATCCGCTCGGCCTCCTTGCGGTTTGCGCGTCCCTGCCATACTGCGTTGTCCACCAGATGGACCTCGATGGGGGGCTTTTCGGGCGCGTCGGTATTGGGGGCCACAAACAGGCGTCCCTTATAAAAGGCGTAGTTTGAGAAGTCGATGAGTTCCTCGTATTTGGAACGGTAATGGGTGTTGAGCAGAACGTCGGGGTAGCGGAAGCGCGCCAGATCCAACAGGCTCTCTTCTTCCAATGCCGCCGAGATTTCTGCGTCCTCGTCAAGCAGATCCTCCGACATTTCGAAGCGACCCTCGCCAAGGCTGGAGGGACGTAGCTGCTTGTGGTCGCCCGCAATGACCACCTTTTTGGCGCGGATGATCGAGGGGATACTCTTTTCCACATACAGCTGGGATGCCTCGTCGAAGATCAACAGATCAAACAGGTCGTTTTGCTGGGGAAGCACCTCGGAAACCGCCTCGGGAGTCATCAGCCAGATCTTGATCGCCTTGAAGAGCTCAAAGTCGAACTTCTTTACAAATTTTGCAACGCTTGCGCGGCGGCGACTTTCAATTGCGCGGTTGATCTCACCCTTGCGCTTGGAGGCGGTGATATACTGGAGATCGTCGGCCAGCACCTTGGCAATGCGCTGCTTTGCCAGACCTTGCTTTTCGTGGATCGCCTTTTCGATCGAGGAAATGATCTTTTCAAAGGAGGCAACCTGCGGCATCAGCGTACGGTTTTCCATCTCAAAGCGCTGAATGTGCTCGAAGAGCATGGTGTTGTAAAGCTCGTCATTCCATTCGATCACGGTGCCCCCGCAGATCTTATGGATCTTGCGAAGCGCGGTGAGATAGAGCGTTTCGTTTTTGGTCAGTCCGGTGACCACGGGCTTGAGATTGGCGTAGCCGGCGGTAAACTCCTTCAGACTCTGCTTGACAGCCTCGGGCTGCTCCATGATCAGCCGTACCGTATAGGCTCCGGCATTTTTGTTGAAATAATCCTTGGTAGCCGTCTGAATTTCTTTGGTAAGACGGTTTTTGGAGGCCTGCCTCTTGAGGAAAGGCAAATTTCGCCACTCGTCCACCTTCAGGATCAGCTCGTCGATCGAATCCGAGAAGAGGATCAGATCGTATTGAGAGAGCGTGTCCTTCATCTGGAGGAACCAGGGATAGCGCTCAATGGTAAGCTGATAGTGATCGAGGCTATCGGTGAGCTGTCCGTTGGCGAATTTTTTGTGGATGGCCGCTACCTCGTCATACTTCAGATCAAGTAATTCGGGCGTCATCATGCTGCGGATCGTTTTGTAGGTCTTGATCTGCTCGTGATTTTGCAGATTGATGCGGCGGCTCTCCATATAGAGCATATAGGGCTCTACACCAAAGGTGCCGGGGGTAAAGAGCTTGTCCGCAATTACCTCAAGGGTTGCCACATCGGTGTCGATCTCGGCGGAAATGGCCGAGAGATCGGGAGCCTGCAGAGGCGCGTTGGAATCATTGCTGAAAAGCAGACGCTCCAGCTGGGTATAAAAGAGATTTTTATTGTTGGAATCGTCCATCATCATGGCGTAGCGGGAAAGAGTGCCGAGACGCGAATATACCACGTCGAGCGCGGTTTTCTTTTCGGACACCATAAGGACGTTTTTACCTTCGTTGACAAATTGGGTGATCAGGCTGGTGATGGTTTGGGATTTTCCGGTACCGGGAGGGCCCTCCACCACGAGCTCATTCATGGTCTCTGCCGCGTGCAGAACGGCCTCCTGTGCGCTGTTGAGCGCGTTGATATACACCAGGGAATGCTCACTGATGCTCGGTTGCTTTTTATCGGGATGGTTGAGCTCCAGATCTGCGTTGGTGTTCTCGGAATAAAAATCGGTCGCGCCGTAATCTGAGATCAGATCCGCTACCAAGCGGTTGATCAGTCCCTTGTCCAGGATCTCGTCAAAGTCACGCTGGATCGAGTTGGCGTAAGCCGGGAATTTTCCGATAATGATGTTGTGCACCAGCTTCAGCGTACCGCGCGTATAGTGTGGGAAAGTGTCCCCGGGATATTCCTTGAATTTCTTCAGCTCGTCGCTGTCGTACTCAATGCGGATATCGTTCTCTTTGTAGAAATCAAGCAGGGACTGCAGGAAGGTATCGGGATCCAGCTCCTCGATCACACAGTCGGGCAGCGGAGTGGTGATGCTGTTGAATTTATCATGCGCCAGGATCAAGGTGCCGTTGTAGATGATGTCGCGGGTGGAGTCCAGCTGCACCGTGATATCAGCCGTGCTGCGGTCGAGCACCACGGGAAAGAGGCACAGGGGCGCGCGGATGCCAAATTCTCCGTTTACCAGGTTGCCCTGCACAAAGGGATATCCAATGTAGAGATCGTTTTGGCCCTTGTCGCGCATATCGCGTACCGTTTCACGGATGAGACCTACCAGCTGGCGGTAGCGCTCCCGTGTGGGAGAGGTGCGGGGCAGATCCTGTGAGGAAACGTCGGCAACGGTCATGGGGCCCTTGTTTTCCCCAAAGAGAATGTCCAGCGGATTGTAGGCACCGTCGGGCGGGAAAAGATCGATGGCGTATTTCGGGGAAAGACGGGGCAAAAACAGCATGCGATTGTTGCGGTTGATGTTGATCAGCTTTTTCGAGAGCTCGCGAAGCGTTTCCTCCACCGAGCGGTTGACCGGAATGGGTGAGGAGCCCTCCTTGGTATGTTTGGAAAGAAGGTTCAGAAAATCCTGTGAAAAATTCTCCACAAAGGAGGGGCCGATACCGGGGATGCTGTAAAAATCCGAGGCCTTTCGCGGCATCAGACGCGCAATTTCGCGCAGAGAATCATCCGGGCAGATCTGCGGCGTCCGTCCGGTTTTGCGCTTTTCGCGGTCCTTCAGATGTTGGCGCAGCTGAAAGAGCTCTTCCTCAAGCTCGGTCTGCGCGACGTTTTTTTGCTTTTGTTCCATGGTTTTCCTTCTTTCTGTTGCAGTGTCGGTTCGATATAGATATTCATCTAACAGTATATCATATTTTACATTTTCCGTCAAGCATTTTTTCCAACTTCTGTGCGGAAACTTTTGCGATCTTTTTGCGACTTTTGCAAGAAAAAAGACGAAAAAAGCCGAATTCAAAGGACCGGTGGGGAGTCGTTGACTTTGACACGAAAAAAAGCCGAAAAAAATTTTAAAAAAATCAAAAAAATTTGAAAAAACCTATTGCACAAATGAAATAAATCGGTTATAATATAGTCAAAGTGGTGGAAAGTGGAGCAAAGTGTTGAAAAGTGGAGCAAAAATGACTGCGATCCCCACAAGCTGCGAGGAAAGGAGGAACAGAAGATGTTCGGTGGTGAATACAGACACAATCTTGACAGTAAAAAACGCGTTTTTATCCCTGCTAAGCTCAGAGACGAGCTGGGGGAAACCTTTGTGGTTGCCAAGGATATCCGTGAGGCCTGCCTCAAGGTGTATTCGCAGGCGGGGTGGGAAGCCTACATTGCGCCGTTGCGCGAGCAAAACCGCCGTCTTTCCGAGAAGATCCTTCGGTTTCTGCATTCCTCACTCGTACAGGTTTCTCCCGATGGGCAAGGCCGAATCGTGTTGCCGCAGGAGCTGGTTGCACATGCAAAGATCGATCGCAATGTGGTGATCGTTGGCTGCTGTGATTACGCCGAGATCTGGGCAGAGGAAACCTACAACCAAATGAAGGAGAGCGAGGATATCTCCGATATGCTCGCAGAGCTCGAGTCTCTTGGGCTATAATCGGTTTTAAAATCAGGAAAGGACGGAATTCAATATGGCAGAGAGTATTTCATTTTCTCATAAATCCGTTCTTTTGGAGGAATGTATCCAAGCACTTGCCATTCGCCCCGACGGAGTTTACGTGGACGGTACGGCAGGAGGCGCGGGGCACAGCTCGGTGATCGCTTCAAGGCTTTCCGAGAACGGCCGACTCCTGGCACTCGATCAGGATGAAACGGCGGTTGCGGTGGCAACCGAGCGCCTTTCGGTCTACGGGGAACGTGCTTGCGTGATTCGCAGTAATTTTTGCGATCTTGATGCAGTATGCAAATCCCTGGAGATTGCGCATATTGACGGATTGCTGTTGGACCTTGGCGTATCCTCCTATCAGCTGGATACCGCCGAGCGAGGATTTTCCTATCAGGCGGATGCACCGCTGGATATGCGAATGGATACTCGCAATCCACTCACGGCGAGAACCGTTGTGAATGAATACAGTGAGGATCGCATCCGAAGGATCCTCTTTGAATATGGCGAAGAGCGATTTTCTTCCCGTATTGCATCAAATATTATCCGCGAAAGGGAGAAGGCACCGATCGAAACCACAGGGGAACTGGTAGAGATCATCAAACGCTCGATCCCTTCCGCAGCGAGAGACGGCGGACATCATCCGGCAAAGCGTTCGTTTCAGGCTTTGCGCATTGAGGTGAACGCCGAGCTGGATGTGATCGCCCCGGCGATCCGTTCCGCCGTTCGTCTTTTGAATCCCGGTGGCAGAATTGCGATCATTACCTTCCATTCGTTGGAGGACCGCATCGTAAAGCAGACCTTTGCGAGTCTGGCCGAGGGATGCACCTGTCCCAAAAGCTTTCCGGTTTGTGTGTGCGGCAAGCGCCCTGAGGTAAAGGTGATCAGCCGAAAGCCGATCTTGCCGTCACAAAAGGAATTGGAAGATAATCCGAGATCGAGAAGCGCAAAGCTGCGCGTTGCCGAAAAGCTTTGAGTGACAAGGTCTCAGTAAAATAATGTAGAAAAAGAAAGGAGCCGGAAAGCATGGAGCTTGCAGAGACAAGAGTGATCTCATATCCCGAAGAACAGGGAATGCAACGGTTGACGGAGATGCAGCCTCGCGCGCTTTCCGCCCAAACGGCCGCGCGGGATCTGCACAAAGCCGTTTTGAAGGATGCAACCCGCCAGCTTCACAGAGAAGAAGAGACCCGTGCGTTGGCGCCGGATGCTTATCGGTTGTCCCTGCTTTCGGAGGTGGCCGTGAGCGCGCGTTACCGTCGGGGCAAATCCGAAATGTCGGTTTCCGATCTGGTTCGCTATTTTTCCGAGACCCGTGCCCGTCGCATTCAAAATGTCGATTTTTCGGGAAATACGGGGATGGATGTCTACGAATCGGCTGTTGAGACGGTTCAAGAGCAGGCAGCTTTGGAAACGCCTGCCAACACACTTTCCACACGCGTGAAGGAGATCTCCCAATCGGCAGGAAACCGACTCAAGCGCGCGATGCCCACTTGGTTTGACGGCGCAAAGGCCGATACCTCCAAGGAGCAAAAAAGATTTCCGCTTTCCGCATTCGTGGCGGCGGTGGTTATTGCGATCTCCCTGATGCTGATCATTGCCAGCTCGGTGATGCTGATGCGTACCGAAAGCGCAATCGGAGATCTGAAGAATGAGCTTTCCGTGATCTCGGACGAGGTGTCGGAGCTGCGCTCGGATTTCAACGTCAAATACGATCTGTTGGAGATCCGCCGCATTGCCATGGAGGAATACGGCATGGTGAAGGGAGACTATGTAAAGGTTGGTTCCCTGGATCTGAAGGCAGAGGATTCCGTAGAAATATACGATACCGAGCGTGAGGAGCAGGTGGGCCTTTCCGCGATCCTGAGCGCAATGGGAATTAAATAAGGAAAGCGAGTCATAACCGAAAGATTTTGTCCATACAATGAATAGCGAGGTAAGCGGGGGAGTTCCTTCCGCCTTTCCGAGAGCTCAACAGACAATGGAAAGGAGAGAAGCATATGAAGGATATCAACCCCCGATTGCCCGAGGAGAACACCGAAACGATACACCCAAGAGTCCTGCGGCGATCCGCTTGTCTCTTTTGGATAGCTGTGTGTCTGTTCGGTGTGCTTCTGCTTAGAATCCTGATTTTACAAACCGCAGGATACGATCATTATCAGCAAAAGGTGCTGCAGCAGATGACCACACAGGCTTCCGTGACCGCAGCACGGGGCAATATTTATGATGCAAATGGTGTGCTTCTTGCCACCAACGTGAGTACCTATCGCGTGTTCATTTCTCCCTCCTCAATTGCCTCCGCGCAAAGCGAGCTTGAGCAGAACGGAGAGAATATTCGGTTGGATGAGTTGATTGCAAGCGAGCTTTCCTCGGTTTTGGACGTGACCTACGAGTTTGTTCTGAAGCAAACAACCTACACGCGGTATCTCGACCGTACCATTCAAAAGGAAGTGGATGAGGCAACGGCCGACCGTGTGCGCGAGTTGATCGACGAATACGGCTTGCAGAGAATGGTTTATCTGCAAACCACCAATACCAGATATTATCCGTACGGCTCCTTGGCCGCTCATGTGCTTGGATTTACCGGCAGCGACGGAACCGGGCTTTACGGATTGGAGTATTCCTATAACGAAATGCTTCGCGGCACCAACGGGCGGTATGTGACCGCGCGGGATGCCCTGGGCAATGAAATGCCCTATGAATACCGCGAGTACATTGAGGCGCAGGACGGCTACAACCTCAACACCACCCTGGACGTATTTGTTCAGGCAACGCTGGAGGAGCAGCTGAAGATGGCTTATACCGAGTCGGGCGGCGAAAATCGCGCGGCAGGGATCGTGATGGATGTCAACACGGGAGCGATCCTTGGTATGGCGGTCTATCCCGATTTTGATCTCAACGATCCTTGGAGCTTGAATCAGGAGGCAACCGACAAGCTTAACACGGGTGGATACCTCACCGAATCCGAGGAGTACGGTGCGTTCAAGCAGAATCTTCTCCTGGAAATGTGGTCGAATAAGGCAATCACCGAGTCCTACATTCCCGGATCTACCTTTAAGGTCATCACTGCGTCGATGGCGCTGGAGGAGGCGGTCGTTACTCCTACCCAAACATTTTCCTGCCCCGGCTATAAGAACGTGCTGGGACACCGGATCCATTGCCATAAAACGCACGGGCACGGAACGCTGAGCTTTGTGCAGGGCATTCAGCAATCCTGCAACCCGGTATTGATGAGCGTGGGGCTGGAGCTGGGCACCTCCGCCTTTTACAGCTATCTCCGTTCCTTTGGCTATTTTGAAAAAACGGGAATCGATCTTCCGGGCGAGCAGACCGGTGTGTTTGCTACCGAGAGCGCATTTACCGAATTGGATCTGGCGATCTATTCCTTTGGACAGAACTTTAACGTTACCCTGATCCAACAGATCACGGCGGTATCCGCGGTTGCCAACGGCGGATATCTTGTAAAGCCGCATCTGGTGTCTTCGATCACCGACGAAAATGGGACCGTGATAAAATCCTTCGACACCGCGGTGCGGCGTCAAGTGGTGAGCAGTGCGGTATGCAAGCAGGTATCCGAGATTCTGGAGGGCGGTGTATCGGGAAACGGCGGTGCGAAAAACGCTTACGTTGCCGGGTATCGCATTGCAGCAAAAACCGGAACCTCCGAAAAAAAAGAGCGGGAGTGTCCTCACTGTGACAGTACGGGAAAGCCTACCGTGGTGGATGGCGTATCCAAATACGTCTGCACGCTTTGCGGTTACGTAGGAGAGGTGGACGAATTTGCGGTGAGCCAGGACTACGTCTGCTCTACGGTTGCCTATGCACCGGCCGACAATCCGCAGTATGCAGTGATCATTATCGTAGACGAGCCGACCCAGGGTGTGCTTTACGGAAGCACCGTGGCGGCGCCCTACGTTGGAAACGTCATGAAAACCATTCTCCCGTACCTGGGAGTGGAAGCCGTTTATACCGAGAAGGAGCTGGAAAAACTGGCAGTCTCGGTCCCCGATTGCCTCTACGTAAGCGCCTCCTATGCGAAGAGCCTCTGCCAAGAGCGTGGATTGAAGGTGGAGATCGTAGGTGATGAAAACGGCGTTGTTTATAAGCAATATCCCGAAAAACGGACTGTGATTGAAAAGGAAGCGGGACGTGTGATCCTTTATACCGAGCGTGGAGCAGAGCCCGAAACGGTGCGTGTTCCGGACGTGAAGGGAATGACGGCACTGGCCGCCAACCAAACCCTGATCAATGCGGGACTCAATATTCGGATCCTCGGAACCTCCAATTACCTCTCGGGCAACGGCGCTACCGTGATTGCGCAAAGCCTGGAGGCGGGGAGTGAGGTCCCGCGAGGAAGTGTTGTGGAGGTCACCTTCCGTTACCTGAACGATACCGATTAAAAGAGAAAAGAAACAAAAATAGAAACAGATGATCCTGTTTGGAAGTGAAACGTATGAATTTTCAAGGAGGATGATCTGTGAAGCTGGAGCTGTTATGTAAGGCAGCGGGCATACGTTGTCCCGATGCCGAGATCTCGCGGGAAATTTCCGCGATCGAAACCGATTCTCGCCGCGTGAAGGTCGGTGCGATGTTTGTTTGCATTCGTGGACTTCATGTGAACGGACACGCGTATATTGCCGAAGCGGTACGCGCAGGCGCAAGCTGTATTTTGGTTCAAAGAGATTGCGAGTGGGAGGCTCCCAAGGGAGTGTTGATCCTGCAAAGCGAGAACACCCGTTGCGCCGCGGCAAGGCTTTACCATGCATGGTATGGATTTCCCGCACAGCGGCTGAAGATCATTGGCGTGACCGGTACCAACGGAAAAACCAGTGTGACCTGTCTGTTACGCGCAATTCTGGAAGCGGCGCTTTGCCGATGCGGGTTGATCGGCACGGTTGGATGTGAGTCGGCGGGGCGGCGGTTGCAAGTAGCCTCTGCAACAGATCCGCTGGCCAATATGACTACTCCCGATCCTGCTGAGCTATACCGTGTCCTTGCCGAAATGGTGGAGGATCGCGTGGAGTACGTACTCATGGAGGTTACGTCTCACGCGTTGGCGCTGGACAAATTGGATCCGATTGAGTTTGAAGCGGCGATCTTTACCAATCTGACTCCCGAGCACCTGGATTTTCACGGCACGATGGAGGCCTACGCCGAGGCAAAGGCAAGGCTCTTCTCCAAAAGCCGACTTGCGATATTCAATGGAGATTCGCCGTATGCTGCGTACATGAAAGCGCATACAACCGGCCCGTGTATCACTTGCGCGATCGATGGTGATGCCGACTACGTGGCGGAGAACCGATCGCAGAGCGAGAGCGGTGTGAGCTATGATTTATCGTCGCGAGACTCGCGCATCCGCATTTCCTGCCCGATTGCGGGGGACTTCAGCGTGATGAACTCTATGCAAGCAGCGGTTTGCGCCTTACAGCTTGGGCTTGGCGCATCGGTGATCAAAGCCGGAATTTCCTCGGTGATGGGGGTGCGCGGAAGGATGGAGCGCGTAAAATTGGGCCTTGGTGCGGAGTTTCGTGTCTTGATCGATTATGCGCACACGCCCGATGCCCTGGAAAATTTGTTGCGCACGGCGCGGCAGATGCTAAACAAGGGAGAGCGTTTGGTGCTCCTGTTTGGATGCGGCGGTGACCGCGACCGAACCAAACGTCCCGTAATGGGAAAGATTGCTTCCGCGTATGCCGATGCGATCATCCTGACCTCGGATAACAGTCGGAGCGAGGAGCCCGAAGCGATTCTTTCCGAGATCCTGACGGGGATCGATCCCAAATCGGTGTATACGGTGATACCCGATCGAAAAGAAGCGATTGATTTCGCTATTCAACAAGCAAAAAAAGGCGACCTGATCCTGCTTGCGGGAAAGGGTCATGAGGAATATGAGATTACCAAGGAGGGACGTCGTCCCTTCTGCGAGAGGGAGCTGGTGCAAAAGGCCTTTCGGTTGCGGCAGGGCTCCAACCCCACTATCGAGAGTACGGAGACGGAATTATGAAGATCGCTTTCAGTATCCATCAGATCAGCTTTGGTACGCTTGCCCGTCTGTGTGGCGGAGAGCTTTTTCAAGGTGCGCTTGGTGAGGTTGCCGTGCGCTATATCTGCACGGACTCGCGTGAGGCCGACGCGGAAACGGCGTTCGTAGCACTGCGCGGGGAGCGCGTGGACGGTCATAATTATATCGGCGTTGCTTTGAAGAACGGATGCCGCTGTGTGATCTGTGAGCGGAGGAACGAGGAACTGGATGCCTCGGACGCCACTGCCATCGTGGTGGGAGACACCGAGCTGGCGCTTTCCAAGTTGGCAAACAGCTATCGCCAGTATCTGCGGTGCAAAACCGTTGCCGTAACGGGAAGCGTGGGAAAGACCACCACGAAGGATCTGATCACCTCGGTTCTCTCGGTGGGCTCCAAAACGGCACAAACCGCGGGAAATCACAACAGTGTGGTGGGAATGCCGCTTTCGATGATGACGCTGCCAACCGACAGTGAATGGGCGGTTTTGGAGATGGGAATGAACCATTTTGGAGAGATCGAACGTCTTTCGATCGCCGCCGAGCCGGATATTGCGATCATTACCAATATTGGCTCGTCGCATTTGGAAATGCTTGGATCAAGAGAAAATATCTGCCGCGCAAAGCTCGAAATTTTGTCAGGCCTCAAGGAAAACGGCACGCTGATCCTCAGCGGTGACGAGCCCTTGCTTCGCGGCATCCGCGGCAAAAGTTACCACACGGTATATGTGTCGGTTTTGAGTGAAAAAGCCGACTTTTCTGCAAAGAATATCAGGGTAGAGACCGATCGCACGGTGTTTGATCTCGTGCACAATGGCAAAACGGTAACGGATCTTTCGATCCGTTTGCTTGGCAAGCACAACGTTTACGCCGCACTTTATGCATATGCGGTTGCGACAATGGCAGGTATGAGCGAGGAGCAGATCCGCGAGGGATTGATGAATTACTATCCAAATGGCATGCGCCAGCATATTTATCAGCTTGGTAAGATCACGGTCATCGAGGATTGCTACAATGCCTCTCCCGAATCGATGATCTGTGCGGTGGACGTGTTGGAGCAGTATAGCCGAAGCCGTAAAAAGAGAAGCGTGGCCGTATTGGGGGATATGCTGGAGCTGGGAAGTGACAGCCCCGCGTTGCATCGCTCGGTTGGCGCTTATCTGGCAAGAAAAAAGATCGATCGCCTCTATACCGTTGGCCGAGGCGGTGAGCAGATCGCGGTAGGCGCACGGCAGAATGGAATGCCGAATACGTGTATTTTACAAAATCCCAACGCAAAAAATCTGGCAATTACCGCCGACGCGCTGGCAGAAGCGCTGGAGGACGGAGACGTGGTGCTCGTCAAGGCCAGCCGCTCGGTAGGGGCCGAGCAGATCCTTGCCTATCTCAAGGGACGGCTTTGATCCCTGCACATCTATGTTTAGAAAGGAATCGACGTTTGTATGGACTGGTTTACAATTGTATTTGCGGCGGTTGCGCTGTCGGTGTTTTTGCTTACGGTTGTAGCGGAACGCGTTCTGATTCCTGTTTTACGTTCGCACAAGGTGGGGCAGAGAATATTGGAGATTGGTCCCCGTTGGCACAAATCCAAGGAGGGAACTCCCATCATGGGCGGCATCGGGTTTATCCTGGCCTCCATGATTGTAATGGCGGTGTTCTTTCTGGTACAGGGGGTGCGCGGAGTATCTGCAACTTACATTCCGCTCAGCTTAACGCTCGCCTTTGCCGTTGCAAACGGCGCGATCGGTTTTGTGGATGATTACTGCAAGCTGATCAAAAAACAAAACGAAGGGCTCAAATGGTATCAAAAGCTGATCCTGCAGCTTGCCATTTCGGCAGCTTACGTTTGTATCATGTCCTATACGGGCAATATGGATACGGCAATTCGCATTCCGTTTTGCAATTTTGAGATGGAGCTCGGTTGGTATTGGTATCCCATTGCCATCGTTCTTCTGACCGGAGTGGTCAACGGTGGCAATATCACCGACGGACTCGACGGTCTGGCAAGCTCGGTGGTGCTCGTGATCGGTGCCTTCTACGCGGTATGGGCGTTCACGGTGCGCAACGAGCAGCTTTCTCTGGTTGGGGCGCTTTTGCTTGGTGCCTCTCTTGGCTTTTTGGTTTACAATTTCCATCCGGCAAGGGTGTTTATGGGAGATACGGGTTCCTTGTTCTTCGGTGCGATGGTGATCGCGGCGGCCTTTCAGGCACAGGAGGAGGGCGTGGGACTGATCCTGTCTACGGTATTTATTTTGGAAATGCTCTCGAGCTTTCTGCAGGTGGTCTGGTTTAAGATCACGAAGCGCTTTTCCAAGGACAAATGCGGAAAACGCTTATTCCGCATGGCTCCTCTTCATCACCATTTCGAAAAATGTGGGTGGAAGGAGATTCCGATTGTGATTGCGTTTACGGTGGCGGAATTGCTCGTTTGCATACTTGCATGGCTTGCTCTTTAAGCTTTTGAAATGAACAGAAAGGTGTGGCGTATGAATCAGGAATATCACGAACACGAGTCGGCGCGCCGCAGCTTTTTCGGACTTGGAAAGGCCCGAAAGGAAATGACGTATTACGGAGATCCGTTGCAAAAGCCCCCTGCGCAGGAGGCACTTCCCGCAAAGGGCGCGGTGGATATTCCGTTTCTTCTGATCACATCGATTCTGGTGTTATTCGGATGTGTGATGGTTTACAGCGCGTCGTCGGTTTACGCCGAGCAGTACCATGATGACAGTACCTATTTCATTGCCCGTCATCTGGTGTTCTTGGTGATGGCGGTTGCTTTTACGCTGATCATCGTTCGCTTCTGTACTCCCTATTTTTGGAAGGATTTCAGCTACGTGCTCTTCGGAGTATCGGTTGTGATGCTCCTGCTCGTTCTGGTAATCGGATCAGACCTTGGAAGCGGGGCCAAGCGTTGGTTGGACTTTGGATTCATTACCGTACAGCCCTCTGAAATCGCAAAGCTGGCACTGGTGCTCTCCTTGGCCAATTTTCTGTCCTCGCATGAAAAGCAGGTGCTATCTCCGCACCGCTTTGGCGGAAACTTCCGCTACGGTGTTTTGTTTCCCGGATGCTTTATCGCCGTGCTGATCGTACTGGTGGCTGCAGAGAGGCATATTTCGGGCATCATGATCATCGGTATGATTGGGATCGCGATGATGTTCATCGGCGGCACCAGGCTACGCTGGATCGTTGGGATTGGTGCGGTGATCGTTGGGGCAGCTTGCCTGTTGGTGTTGGTTTCCGAGTACGCGCAGGCGCGTGTGGATACCTGGATCAACATTGACGAGGCCGACCCCTTGGGAGCCGCGTGGCAGACCCTGCAGGGACTTATGGCGATCGGCTCGGGCGGTCTCTTCGGGACCGGACTTGGAAACAGCCGTCAGAAATTCGGCTACGTTTCTCAACCGCAAAACGATTTTATCTTTACGATCGTATGCGAAGAGCTCGGCTTTATCGGAGCTGTGCTTGTCATCGGCCTTTTCATTGCTTTTGTTTGGCGAGGATTTTACATCGCGCGGCACTGTCCCGATAAATTCAGCGCCTTGACCGTATACGGATTGACCTTCAAGGTAGCGCTTCAGGTGCTTTTGAATATCGCCGTAGTCACCAATTCCATGCCGAATACGGGGATCGCGTTGCCGTTTTTCAGCTATGGCGGTACCTCGCTGATGCTGCAGATCTTTGAGGTGGGAATCGTGCTTTCGATCTCCCGATACGCTGCAAACAAAAAGATATGATGATTTGACAGAAAATAAAGAAAGGAGTCATGGTCACCATGCAAAGACGCAGAACTCAATATTTTAAAATTACCCTGCTTTCCTCCTGTACGCTGTCGGCCTGCTTTCTGCTTTGGATCGCTCTGTTCGGCACGCGACTTGCGGTGGCAAACTTTACACGCGTTGCCGATAGTATTTTCGTGATCATGGCCTTGGCGGCGGGAAGCTTTCTTACCTTCAGCTTTCTCCCGTATTTTCGCGGGGACCGTCGCTGGTACGCGATCTCCGCGCTTCTGACCGCGGTATTCTTTGCGGGAGCCGTTATACTCTGGCAGGTGCCGATGGCGGGAGGAATTTGACATGCGTGTGCTTTTGACAGGCGGCGGCAGCGCCGGACACATCAATCCCGCACTCGCGATTGCCGAAACGGTGAAGCAGAACGATCCGAATGCTACGATTGCATTTGTCGGGATCCGAAATGGAAAAGAGGAGGATCTGGTGCCACGGGAGGGATACCCGCTTCACTATGTGGAATCCATGGGGATCCGGCGCTCGCTCTCTCCCAAGAATATCAAGGCACTCTGGCTTGCGCTGACCTCTCCGTATTCGAAACAGACAAACCGCATTTTGGACGGGTTTCAGCCTGACATCGTTATCGGAACCGGCGGATACGCCTGTTGGCCGATCATGGCAGCGGCGGCAAGGCGCGGGATCCCAACGGCGGTGCACGAATCCAACGCACTTCCGGGCTTGGCGGTTCGCCAATTGCAGGGGCGCGTAGACCGCATCTGGATCAATTTTTCAAAAACCGCGGAGCTGTTACGCAAAAAAGAAAAGACCGTGCAGGTAGGAAATCCTCTGCGCAACGGGTTTGGCGGCCTTTCCAAGGCCGAGGCGCGCAAGCGTTTGGGAATATCCGAGGATCGCTTTTTTATCCTCTCCTTTGGCGGAAGCCTGGGAGCCGAGGAGGTCAATCG
>JAFVOP010000109.1 GCA_017505745.1 Clostridia bacterium | reverse complement strand
CTTACCTCTTATTTGCCTCTCCTGTTAAGGGGAGGTGCCGAGGTACGAGGCGGAGGGGTTCGCTCTTCCGTGAATAAACCCTCCACCTAACCCCTCCACCACTTCGTGGTCCAATTTGCTTGCAAATTTTCTCCCACTTGGCAGGGGAGGCTAACAGATCACCAACTTTTTCTCATAGAGGGTTTGTTTATCTAAAAGGCAAAATTACAGAAAGAAGCCCAAAAGCTCACCTCTTATTTGCCTCTCCTGTTAAGGGGAGGTGCCGAGGTACGAGGCGGAGGGGTTCGCTCTTCCGTGAATAAACCCTCCACCTAACCCCTCCACCACTTCGTGGTCCCCCTCCCCTTGGCAGGGGAGGCACATCTGAATCCATGATTTCTCTCATGGAGGGAATGTTTCTCTGAAAAACCAAATCAACGAGAGAAACCAAAAAGCCTACCTCCCATTTGCCTCTCCTGTTAAGGGGAGGGTGTCATATGTCGCAAGCGACAAGTGACGGAGGGGTTTTCCCCCTCAACAAACCACGATATTCTTACCCCAATCGCCACGGTTGGGGATCGAATATAAATAAAAAAATCCCGCAAGGGAAAAACAACAAAGGAGATTTACCCATGAAAAAGAATACCATGATGAGAATCGCATCCTGCCTGTTGATCGCAGTTCTGGTGACCACTTGCGTAATCAGCGGAACCTTTGCTAAGTATGTGACCGAATACGACGCTTCCGACTCTGCACGCGTTGCAAAGTGGGGCGTAACTGTTGTGGTTGAAGGCGATGAAGCAATGTTTGCAAATGAGTACACCGACGACATAGCTTCCAACCCTGCTCCCCAGGACGATGCAGAAGTAAAGGGCGCTTCTTCCGCAAAAGTTATTGCTCCCGGTACTGAGGGTGATTTGGGCTCTATTGCAATCAACGGTACCCCCGAGGTTGCTGTAGAAGTCAAGATTGCTGTAGATCTTGATCTGGTTGGCACTCTTGGTGCAAACGCTTGGATTATCAACACTACTGAGCTTTACTGCCCTCTCGTAATCAAGGTTGATGGAACCGAATATAAGATTGCTGGAGATGTTGACACTCTTGAAGAACTCGAAGCTGCAGTTGAGCTTGCGGTCATCAACGCTGCTTTGCAAACCACTTATACCTCCACAAGTGATGAAATAGACACGACTACTAGTGAGGGAACGACCATCTGTACCGTTCAGTATGCTCCTCTCGAAAACTTTGGAACTGCTCCTGCAACCGATGTTGAAGTCACTTGGGAATGGGATTTCGGCGATGTTGCAGCAACCAATGCTAAGGATACCGCTCTTGGCAATGCAGCAACTTCTACCATCGAGATGACGATTTCCGCAAGCGTAGCTCAGATCGACACCTACGAGGCACCTGTAGCTCCGTAATCATTTATAATCAGTTTTCCCTATCCGCTTCAAATCGGACGATACATATATTTGAAGTAGGATAACCAAAACCCCGACCGCCGAACTTCGTGGCGGTCGACGGTCGGGGCAAAATGGTGAATCAATCCTGCAAAAGCGCGGGCGGCGCAAGCCTTCTTCCCTTTTGCATGATTCATTTGGCATTTTGGAAAATAACCTCTCCACCACTTCGTGGTCCCCCTCCCCTTAGCAGGGGAGGCTGATAGATTATCAACTTTTTATCACATAGCTTTTCTCAAGCTAATTTTCAAAATTACAGAAAGAAGCCCAAAAGCCTACCTCCTATTTGCCTCTCCTGTTAAGGGGAGGTGCCGAGGTACGAGGCGGAGGGGTTCGCGCTTCCCTGTTCAACCAGTATCACACACTCCACTGTTATCATCATCCATCTTTCTACAAGGGGGTTCCAATGAAAAAGAACAGAAACAAAAAGCTGAATATTGCCATTGGGATGACCGTTGTGCTTACGCTCATTTTGCTCTCGATCACCGCCGCCGTGCTGGCCATGTATTACGCAGGCTTTTTGCCCGGCGAGGGCGACACCATTTTTTTGGTGCCCCGTGACCCCGATTTTGAAATTGGCGACGAGCAGGACAAATGGAGCAACGTAAACAGCATTGAAATTTTTGAAGCCCAATACCACAGTGACGAAGGAAACGTTACCGTGCAAAGCGCCAAGGGCGACTCGGTAATTGCCCCCGGCACCGGCGGCAGCTATACCTTTTATTTAAAGAATGAAGGAAACGTGGCGCTGGATTACTCGGTGATGTTTACCGCAAAGCTTACCTCCAATAACCTCCGCATCTCGGCCGATCAGTTCCCGATCCTGTTTCGTATGTACAACCAAAACGGCGACTACGTGATTGGCGATAGCGAAACCTGGGTGTCGATTGGCACCTTGAACGAGATTTTGAACGAGGGCATTGTTGGAAAGGGCTCTTACTATTACTATACCCTGGAATGGCACTGGCCGTATGAGAGCGGAAACGACGGCATGGATACCTATTTCGGTACCCTCTCCTCCAAAAACGACCTCTTGCTGACGTTGGATATTTCGTCCTACGCCGAGGAAAGCCTTGATCCCAATGCAACGGGCGGCGAAATTGACAAAACCAAGGACCCGATCCCCTCTGCGGGCGAGATCAAGCGGTTGCCGTTTGCCATTTTGGTGGGTCTTGCGCTGCTGGCTCTGCTCTTGCTGCCCCTGCTGATCGCGCGCCGCGCACGCCGCAGAAGAAGAGGCGGCTACGGCTCCGACGATTATTTTGGCGTGCTGATGGCAACCATGACCGGCGTTGGCTCGGCTCTTTCGGTGATGTTTTACAGAATGTTTCGGAAGAAGAAATAAAAAATGAAAAAAACCAATTGCAAACATACAAAAAAAAATACCCTGCGCACGGTTTTGCAAACGGTGCTTGTGGTGGTAATTGCCCTTTCCATTGGTCTTGGCGTTTACCACTGGAATGCAAAAGCACTGAACAAAAACGCGCTTCCCATGCCCTTTGGAGTGGGAATGGCCGTGGTGGTTTCGGGCAGTATGGAGCCCGAGCTCTCGGTAAACGATTTGATTGTGGTTAAGCCCTGCGACGTTTATGCCGTGGGTGACGTGGTGGTGTTTTCCAGCGGCTCCTCCCTGGTAGTGCATCGTATCCTTTCGATAGATGGCGAAACGGTGGTTACCAAGGGCGATGCCAACAACACCGCCGACGCTCCGATCCGCTTGGAGGATATCAAGGGCCGCGTGGTGGCTACCCTGCCGCACGTTGGCGCGGCGGTGGAGTTTATCCAATCCACGGGCGGTACCCTTTTGATCCTGCTTTTGGCGGTGTATTTCTACTGGCGTTCGTTGCAGAGCGAAAAACGCGAGGCCGAGCGCGAGATTGAAGAGATCCAACGCGAGATCGACGAATTGAAGTCGAAATAAAATTGGAAAAAGGAGAAACAGTTATGGAACAAAGAAACAAAATCGCACCAACAGTATGGCGTCTTGTTTGTGTCCTGCTGTTTCTCGTTTTGCTTTCGGTACAGGCAGGCGTGGCAATTCCCGCGCGCTACTCCTCTTCGGCAAGCGCTTCCGACAGCGCGCGCGTGGCGGTGTTTGCAAGTGACATTGTGAAGGAAGAGCTGATTATTTCGGATCTGGCGCCCGGTGGCTCCAAAACCATGCAAATTACCGTTTCCAACAAGAAAAACGAGCGCGTATGCGAGGTGGCGCAGAGCTATGCCATTTCGGCAAAGGCCGAGGGTGGGCTGCCCATTGAAGTGGACATTTACAACGATGAGGAAGACGACACTCCCGCAGACAACCGCGACGCAAACAACAACGTGGTGGGCACGTTTGCGGCCGCCGTGGAGGGCACGGCAACCTATTACGTAAAGGTGATCTGGCCGGAAGATGAAAACGGATATGAATACGCCAACGAGATCGGCGTTGTGGTGGTTACCGTAACCGCTACGCAGATTGACTGAAGGAGGCGGAGCAGTATGAAAAAATTGCAGATCAAGCGGTGGATCTTCCCCGCATCCCTGATATTGCTGGCGCTGGTCCTGGTAACGGGTACCGCAACGCTGGCAAAATACATTTCCACAAACTCTACCGCGGCGGCGGTGCAGCCGCAAAGCTTTTATTTTGAAAGCGACCTGCTCTCGGTAGAGGGCCCTACCTACACGGTACAGGGCAACACCATTGCCTTTGAGCTTTACAATTATGCCGACGCGCTCCGCTATTCCGAAGCCGACGTGGCCTACACGGTTACGGTAAAGCGTGGGAATGAGGTCATTTCCCTTACCAACGCCACCAACGCCTTGGGCACGCTTGCGGGCGGCGCGCAGAACATGGCCAAGTTTTCGCTGAGCGGTCTTGCCGCAGGCACCTACACGGTATCGGCAACATGCTCTACCCCGTTTGCAAAAACCATGACCGCAACCTTTACGCTCACGCAGAACATGACGGTGACGTCGAGCATTTCGGACGATACCAACGTCATCTATCTCACCGTTACCACCACCGATTATTCGGGCGACGTGAACGTGACGTGGACGGACGCCAATCTGATCCCCGACAACACCAGCCCCTACGTATCCGACGTAACGGCCAACAGCCTGACGGTGGCTGCAAAGCTCAATTCCACCTACACGCTGGTCTTTTATAAGACCACCGCCAAGGCCTACGCAACCAGTCCCTTTACCGTAACCGCACCTTGAAAGGAGGAGTCAATATGAAATTTTTAAAATGGAAAAAGCTTCTGCTGCTCCTCGTGGTGTGCATGGTGACCACCGCGATTGTAGTGCCGATGACGGTGAGAGAGGTGGAGGGGGCGTTGAGTATGACCGCTTGGGGCTTCATTGAAGACGAGTTGAGAATTGAAGAAGACGTTACCTATGAGGAAGAAACCGATTCCGTAACGATCACCGGCGGAAGCGTTGCTCTTGGAAGAGACTACCGGAATACCAGAAAATACCTTGTTTCGAAACCGATCATTATTGACGGTGACTTCACGCTTTACGGATACGGCCTGCTTGCATGGGAAAGTGAAACGATTGCAAAAAAATACAAAGATCAGCCCATGTTCACGGTGAAAGAGGGAGCAAAGTTTACCATCAACGGCCATACGGACGTTGCAGCCGGATTGATGCCCTTGGAATTAAACCGTGAATCGGCTGACAATGACCCTCAGGTATGGGGCATTCTCATAAAATGCTACAACTATGAAAGAGAAGCCCCCGCGATTCGATGCGAAGGCTCCTTGGTAATGACAAACGTGACCATGAGCGGTTGTAAGAACATTTCGACGAAGGACACTGCTTCCGGCGGAGCCATTGCAACCGGTTCCAGCGGTTCCAGCAACCTCACGTTGACCTCCTGCGCTTTTTACAGATGCCATTCCCAGAAGGCCGGTTCCGCGATCGCGCTGATGAACGTTACGGGAACCGCAAAAATTTCCAAGTGTATTTTCGTAGAAAACACGGCCGTTGCAAACCGCGGCACGATACGCGCATTTCAATCCTGCCAAATGGCCGTGACCGTGGACCAGTGCGTGTTTCGGGACAACCATGCCACGGCGTCCAACGGAGCCGGTATCTCATGGCTCGCCGTGGGCGCGGGATCCCCTTCCCTCACGATCAGCAACTGTCAATTTGTGCAAAACGAGACAAGCGATAGCGGCGGTGCTTTGGAAATCGTGGGAAAAAATGTGACGATCAAGAGTTCCTCGAGTAATATGACGAAACCACTGCATGACACGAAAGTAACGCCTGACAAAATTGTCGGCACGCTTTTTTATGAAAACCAAGCAGCCATACATGGCGGTGCCATTTATGTAAGTACTTACCCAATTATCGTAGAAGGACCGTTGCACTTTACGTCTAACACCGCTACGGCCTCCGGCGGCGGAATTTATCTCTCGGATTCTACACTAACGTTGAAAAATCCAACCTTTTCGGGCAATACTGCTTCTTCGAACGATGGAGGCGGTGGAGGCATTCGTCTTTCAAATTCTACACTAACGTTGGAAAATCCAACCTTTTCGGGCAATACCGCTACCTCAAACGGTGGCGCAATCTATTCCCCGTCAGCCTCTACGATCAACATAACCAACGGCACGATTTCGGAAAACACCGCGGAGGACGGAGCCGGCATCTACGCCATTGGCAATTCCTCTCTCACGATGAGCGGAACCACAGTTACCGGAAATATTGCATCCTCGGACTCCGGCGGAATCCGCTTGACCAATGCAACCGCAAAATTCACAAACGTTTCCATTACCAACAACTCCTCAACCCAATATGGCGGAGGACTTTACGCCTACGGCAACGCCACGATCACGATGATCGGAGGATCGGTGTCGGGAAATACCACCGTTAAAGGTGGCGGCGGTATTGCTCTTAGCTGTAATACATCTGGTAACAGTCCTACCATGTCGATTACAGACACCGTAATTCAAAACAACACCGTCACCGACGGAAGCGGCGGCGGGCTCCGGCTTTCCACAGCGACAGCAACCCTCACCAACGTGACCTTTTCCGGGAACCGGGCAACCGATACCGATGCCAACGGCGGAGCTATTTCTGCAGTTCGTACTTCTTCTGATGATGGTCCTTCTATACTCACAATTTCTGGCGGCAGCTTTACCGGTAATCAGGCGGGGAATGCAGGCGGCGTGATTCATTGCAATAACAGTACGTTGGATATCAGCGGTGCATCCGTCACCTCCAACAATGCCAAGAATGGCGGTGGACTGTACGTTTCCAACGGAAGCACCTTTACCATGGATCAGTGTACGCTCTCTAAAAACACGGCATCGAGCAATGGCGGCGGGCTGTATTTGAATGCAGTAACCCTGAATCTGACGAACGGTACGTTCAGCCAAAATACCGCGTCTTCCAACGGTGGTGGAATTTATGTGGAGTCTGCCACACTGAATATGAGCGGTGGAACCATTTCCGATTCTCCGTCGAGCAACACCGATTATACCGCAAGAAATGGAGGAGGCGTATACGTTTTAGACAGCGGAAGCTTCGACTTTACTGGTGGTACAATTGACAAATGCTACACCTCGGATGGAGGAGGCGGCGTTCGTGTGGTTGGAAAATCCACAATGACTATGAGCGGAACCGCCAAAATCACGAATTGCATGGCAGTAAAAAACGGCGGCGGCATTTACGTTTGGGGACCAAACGCAGATGTGAGCGAAGACACCGTGATGAACAAGAACGATACCTCCGTATTAACCATCGACGGCGGAACCATTTCCTCCTGTTGGGTAAAAGAAGGCAACGGTGGCGGTATCTATGTCAATGGCGGTGCCTACTGCGAATTGGACGGCGGTACCATTTCAAACAATACCGCGATCAAATCCGGCGGTGGCGTTTCGGTTCGATACGGTTACTTTTACATGTACGACGGTATTATTACAAGCAACGAAGTTACCGGGACAAATAGCGAATATTGTGGTGGCGGCGGCATCGGCGTATTTGGTGACCGTAACGAACAGATCATGAATGTCTATATTCATGGCGGTACTATTTCCGATAATAAATCGAGCCTCAACGGCGGCGGAATTGCTGCACAGGTAACTGCAACCGGAACCAAAATCAACGTTTATGTTGGATGCTCAGCGTGCTATGGCGCTCACAGCGGTGAAAAATTGAGTTGTGCAAACGATACAAGCGAAATCATACATATTTGTCCTAAAATCACGGGTAATAGCGCAATAAACGGCGGTGGATTTTATCTGCACGCCGACGAAAGCAAAAATTCGTCTGCTGAGCTTTCCCTCTATTGCGGCAGCGCAGACGACAATACGTCTCAAAACTCCAGTAGCTACAACGCCTATCAAACGGGTGGAGATATCCATCTTTATGCCTTTAACATCGGTAAAGATGCAAACCCCGGTATCACCCTGATTGGTGGAAACTTTACGCAATACAATCCGAACAATTGGGCGAATGCCATTGACCAGATCACGCTGTACTATTTCATGATCTGGAACGACTCAGATCCCAAAGAAACAGCAGGTTCTTCGTATTACACCTCCAAGGTTTCCAAGGGCGTAAGTTTGAACATGCCCGCTTATACCGATGCAATAAAAGGTGAAACGGTGGCATGGGAGCTTGGTTCCCCGAATACCAACAGCTACATTTACGTGGGAGACGTTATCACGATCTCTGACAGCGCAACCGATACGTATTATTACGCCATTTACAAGGGCGCAGGACGCGGAAATCCGGTAACGCCTACCATCCAGGCAGGCTCGATCGTTTCGTTTGCTCCCTCTGGCTCGGAGGCAACGCTGAGCGCAAACTCGGCGTTTACGGTCCTCTTTGACGTTACCTCCATGGAGCCTTCGTATTACCGGCAGCTTGCCTTGCGCTTCCAGGGTCAGGGTAACGAAGGTCCCTACAGCTTGCCAAAGGCAGGAACCACCGTGATTATGGTTGTTCAAATTGACCAGGCCGGCGGAATTGCTTCCGGAACCACCAAAGAATATTACTATTACACGTTCCCCACCGATTACACAGCCGGCACAAGCATCAACCTGACCAACTTTAAAAAATTGGGAACAGGAGCTGCATACGCGCGTCCTACGGGATACAGCGACGGCGCCAAGTATTCCGAAAGCATTTTGTTTATTGTAGACTTTGCAAACGAGATTACAAAAAATGCAACCGGAAATATTATTCTCGACCGCAGCGCGGATACTCAAATTGGGGATAACGTCCGCCAAACGGCAAAATATACCCTTTGCCCCAACCGTAGCTTTACCGTTACAAGCAGCAACGTAACCGAAGTGGACGATAGCTTTACGGTAACGTACGAAACCACTTCCTCGGCGGTGGAAGACACCACCTACGACGGACACTACGCGGTGCTTGTCCTGAAGCCTGCAAACGGATATGCCTTCCCGCTGGATACGATTCTTACTGCTAACGAAAGCGCCTATTCGCTCACCTCGGACGGCAAATTTATCGTACCGATCCGTCAGATCGTTGCAACAACCTCCGCAACTCAGGCGCTTCCCCTGCAGCTGGCTTCCAAAAACGCCTCTGCGATCCAGGCGGTTGCGGAAATATGGATGGCAGATGCCAACGGCAAGCTGATTGGTACCGCCTGCATCCAATCCACAACCTTAAGCCTTGCGGCAAAGACCCAGCCCGCGCTCAGCATCTCGATGGATGAGCGGATCTTCCACCTCTCTTCCCTGCCCGCTTCAAAGGCCGTTACGGTGACCGACGAGGCTACCGCAAAGGGCTATACCGTCTCCTGGGCGGTGGTTACCAAGAGCGGAGCGGCCACCTCGATGACGGTTTCCAATGGCGCGTTGACCTTTGGATCCAATCCCCAAGTGGGAACCTACCGCATCGTGGCAACCGTGAAGAGCGGCAACACCGAAGTGATGACGGTGCCCTACACCTTCATTATTTTGGAGTGATCAACACAAAAAAAACAAACACGGGAGTCCTTCCAAAGAAGGACTCCCACTTTTTGTGCGCCGTTTACCACTTAAAGCGGTGGCGTTGCTTGCCTGCCACACACGGCGCAAAAATCGGCCGTACGGCGTGTTTACTTCCGCACGCCCTTTTTATCAAACGACGGGTTAAACGCGTAAAAATTGCGGCTGTCGAGCTTCTCCTGCGTGATGCGGAGGGCGTCGGCGAAACAATCAAAGGAGAATGGATTTTGCGATATCCATTATTTTATATTTTCCATTTGATATTCAGACTGTCCTTTGATGCGTCAATGCGCTCGATCAGACAGTCAACGACCGTAATTTTATCGCTTACGGTCAGTTCTTCCCAATGCTCCATATAGTCGGTGATTTCGCCCACTCGGTCGGTATCACGCTCGTCAAACTGTGCGATCTCTGCGTACAGCTTTTTCTTTTCGGTATCAAGGCCGGACACGCGATTGTTTATGTATTCCATCACTGTGGCATTTGCAGAAACAACCTTGTCAAGCAGGGCCGCGATTTCTTTGTCGATCTCCTCGATTCTCGTTTTCAGTTTAATAACTTGGAGATTGTAGCCTTCATTCTGCTGTGCCGATAAAGTGGCAAACTCCGATAATTTTTTCTGCATTTCTTCAAATACCACTGCATCCACCACGTCGGCATCCAATGATCCGAAATGACATCCGCCCGCGTGATATTTGTTTGTGCAGAGATAATAGCGGTTATCGGATTTCGTTTTGCAACGGTAGATCTTGGCGGTCAGAGCATAGCCGCAATGGGCGCATTTGATCTTGCCGGCAAGCCAAGTTGCCTTTGCCTTGACAGGCTTTGCTACACTCTTGTTGTTGAGGCACTTGGAACGGCATTTGATCCACACATCTGAGTCCACAAGTCCCTCGTGGGGAGCCAGCACCAGCGTGTGTCCTTCTAGAGAAACTGTTTTTCGTTTGGTATCTGTTCCCGAATAGAGATACGCGCCGTTTGTGCCGATGAAATCCTCGGGGATATTGGCGATATTCGTGCCTTGCGCTTTGAAAAAATCGTATAGGCGGTAGTCTGCACGGACGTATACGGGATTGATAACGAGATCGCGCAAACGGCTTCTGTTGAAAAGATTTCCGTCACGCTTGGTGATACCGATTAGCTCCAACTGCCGTATCACGTCACCGAAGGACGTTTGCGGCTCGGCGTACATCGAATAAATCAGGCGTACCACCTCTGCCTCTTGCTCAATCGGCTCGTACATTTTTGTTCGCACACCGTCAATTACCGTGTCCTGGAGCGTAAATCCAAACGGTACTCGTCCGCCCATATAAAAGCCTCGCTTGCTTCGTGAAGCGTATGCATCAATGACACGCTGCTGTATAGTCTCGCGCTCCAATTGAGCAAAGATCATAACAATCATCAGCATCGCCTTACCGATGGGAGTTCCCGTATCAAACTTTTCCATCGTACTGACGAACTCCACGTGATGCTTTTGGAATATGTCAATCACATTGGCAAAATCCAATACCGAACGGCTGATACGGTCGAGTCTATATACGATCACTCGCCGTATTTTGCCTGCCCGTATATCCCGAAGCATTTCCGAGAATGCGGGGCGGTCAATATTTTTTCCGCTGTATCCCTTGTCCGTATAGACCTTGATTTGTTGTCCGATCACTTCCTTTTTGCAAAATTCAACCTGGCTTTCCACGGATATACTGTCTATCCTGTCAACCGATTGCCTTGTATAAATTGCGTCGTAAAGACTCACTAAAACTCCCTTCCTCGCAAAAAGAAGCGGAGCTACTGACACTTATATTATACGTCAGTAGCCCCATATTTTCAAGTCCTATTTGACACATATTTGCGAAAAATCTCGTAAAGCGTCGATTCAATCTCTCGCTTGATGGCTCGTCGCTCATCGGCTCGGTGCTCTGGTGTCGTATTGACGAGCGTGAGCTTTTGCCCGAGCACAAGGATCTCCCGTGTTTCTGTGCGATAGGTCGTCATAGGCGACCACCTTCCTTTTGCGATAAATTTTGATGCTGATTGCGTGTGCCATAAGATCACACCTTTCTAAAAAATATTCCGAACGTCTTGTCCGATATGTCATAATTGGCTATCATTCACCCAAAATCCTTGAAACACAGTTCCATCGTGGAGAATGAATCTGCCTGCCTTGTCCTTTGGTATTTGCTCCGCTGCGGTTGTGTTATCCAGGATGATTTGGGATAGTATTGTGTCGGCTCTGCCGCACACACGACAGTCGATGTTGTTGCGGATCTGTCCCGAGAGAATGTTGGCATCGGGACGTTGTGTGGCGAGTATGAGATGGATGCCGAAAGCGCGTCCTTGACGTGCGATCATCGAGAGTCGGTTTTCTATCAGACCGATTCTTTCTTTTTGCTCCTTTGTCAAACCAGTTTTGTCAAGCACCTCTGCCACCTCGTCACAGGCGAAAATATGGCGTTGCAGGGGGACTACGCTGTGCTTGTTGTAATCGCCTATGTTCGCGCATCCGGTGTCCCTGAATAGCGTTTTTCGGCGTTCTAACTCGTCGGTAAGCCCCGTGAGAAGCGTGAGCAACGTATCTTCGTCAAAGCACATTTTGCATTTGTCGTGCCACACTTTCGGAAAATCAACACCGCCCTTGAAATCGGCTATGCTGACAATGGCGTTTTTCTTTAAGGACTGCACAAGCAGAACCTTGAGCAATATGCTTTTGCCACTTCCCGTTGAGCCACCGAGTAGAATGTGCGGTATCTTTGACAGATCCACGCTCTCCAAACCGAGTTGGCTTTTTCCAAGAATGAGTGTGGAATCGTCATCAGTCAAATACCTATCGTCCCATTCAATGAAATCTGGTAAGCCGCTATCTGCGGGGACGACATGCAAAAGGACGCGCCTTTTATCTCTGCCTTCAATTATCTTTACAATATTGACGTTCAAAGCCGCTTCGATATATCCTCGCTCTTTCTCCCATTCTGTCAGCGGTATGCCAACCGCATCAAACTCAAGAATCTCCACGTTGCTGTATCTTTTGTCCTGTGTTCGTGTCAGAAGCATTGGCACCTCACCGGCAGAGTTTGTCATACCGATTCTGTGAAGCTCGTTTGCGGTTTTATCAAAGCCGCGCGGTGTTCCGAACAAAATGAGTATGAGGAACGTGCCGCCGATGAGTAGTGCCGGAAGCATCAGATCAACGAGGACAATGAAAACGGGAGAAATCAAAGGGATATCCTCCAAACCGAGATTGTTTTTGAATAAATACCAAATGAGTATGGCAGCGGGATAAAAGAAAATCAGGATGATTTTATGTACGGTATTCTTCCATACCGCCCTGCATCCGTTTCTCAAACGGTGAAAAAAGTATTTCTTTTGCGATTGTCGATTCAGCCGTTCCTTGTCCTCGTTTCTCATATTCTTATACCTCCTTACTTGAAATCAACCTCGTCTACCGTACCGTCGGCGTGGTAGGCGTAAACCTTGTCAATGCGTCTTAAAAGTGCGTTCCATGTTTCGGGACGGGATTCTTGTTCTGCGCGATACTGTTCTCCAAGCGAGAGATTAGACGTAATGTATACGTGCGTAAAGCACGCCACTCTGTCATTGTACCGTGCAGGTAGTATCAGCGGATATTGATCAAGAATGTTCAGCAGCGTTTCAATGGGAATCTGCGAGTTAAATTCCTCCAACACCAGCACGTCATGTCCGTGATAGGAATCGAAGCGGATTCCGTTTCTGCCTCCGTAATCGGTGATACGACAGATGTCGGTTGCAGGGTGCTTTTGATAGATGCCGCTTGTCTTG